>CBDUHU010000452.1:0-3857 GCA_965366725.1 uncultured Kangiellaceae bacterium | reverse complement strand
ACTCTTGATCTTAAGGGTGAGATCTTATCGTGTAACCCGGCAGCTTGTTCTTTGCTAGGCTTTAGTGAAAATGAACTGGTAGGCGCAGCATTTATCAAAAAAGTTAAAGCAGATGGTGAATTAGCGCGTTTCTTTTCCTATCAGAGTTACCGCCAAAAACTCGCATCACAAACAGGCGGTATTGAAGTTCAATCCAGTGTCACCAAAGCAAATAATACAAAAATAGCTGTACACGCAACGCTATCTCAGGAAAAAAACAATAATGAAGGCTTGCTAGTAGTATCTCTCGTAAATATTAGTGAGCAAAAACAGGCGGAGCATGAAGCTCATCAACTAAAAGATCAATTCACTGCCAATATCTCTCACGAATTTCGAACCCCGCTGACCATTATCAACGGCGTACTGGATAACCTGTTAGATCAGGATAAATACCAAGGCGATCAGGAACAACTAAAGACAGCAAAACGCAACGGACTTCGCATGGTTAGAATGGTTGAACAACTTTTAGAGCTTTCCAGAATCGCCAATGATCCAATTCCACTCTCTTCTCTTGATGCTCATCCTATTGCCAGTTTTGTTTGTCAGTCCTTTGAAGAAATTGCCAGAAACAACCGTATAGCTTTCCATTATCACTTACAAGAAGCCTGTTGGGTCATTGGCAATCAGCAAGCCTACGAAAAGATTTTATTTAATTTATTATCAAACGCATTCAAATATACCGAAGAGGGTTCCGTTGAAGTTTTCCTCAAAACCAACAATGGAATGATTGAATTAAGAGTAGCCGATACAGGAATCGGTATCGATGAAACTCAACAAACGATGATTTTTGACCGTTTTCATAGAGTTGAAACCAATACGACACAAACCATACATGGCGTAGGGATTGGTTTAGCCTTAGTAAAAGAACTTTGCGAGGCTATGCAATGGCAGTTAAAAATGGAGTCTACACCAGGAAAAGGCAGCCAATTCAGTTTGTTAATGCCTCTTTCCGAAAGAACCGCAGCAACTCTGGAAGAAAAGATTTCTGTTCAGTCTGCTATCGGTAATACTGTCAATAGCTTATCTAAGAGTATCGAATCTGAAGTTTTTGATGCGCAAACCAAGGCCCCCAGAAACCCATCCAAAAAATCAAAATACTCGGTACTTATAGTAGAAGATAACCTTGATATGCAAAGTCATATTAGCGAAATACTATCGCCTTTTCATCACTGTCTGCTTGCAGATAACGGTGAAGAAGGGGTTCGCCTGGCCATGGATTATATACCTGATATTATTATTTCCGATGTAATGATGCCTGGCATTAGTGGCTTTGAACTATTAAAAACCTTGAAGAAAACCGAAATAACTACTCATATCCCGATTATTCTTCTGACTGCAAGAAGTGATTCAGCCAGCAAAATAAGAGGGTTAGAGGCTCAGGCAGATGACTATCTTAGCAAGCCATTTGATGCAAAGGAGCTTTTACTGAGAGTCAAGAACCAACTTAATTCGCGGGAGAAACTCCAGCTTAAGCTCAATACCCGTCTTCAACAAGGTCAGGAAGATCCTTTGTCTGATCCAGTTCTTGAAGACAAATTCATTCAAAAACTACAAACCATATTCGAAGAACACTATCGAGAAGCCAGCTTCTCAATGCTCGACTTAGCCAACCTGCTGGCAATGAGTGACCGTCAGGCACAAAGAAAGATCAAGTCACTATTGGGGATTAGTCCGCTAGAAGCACTTAAGCAGTTCAGGTTAAAAAAGGCCAAGAAACTACTAGAGACAGGGGACCAAATAGGAGTAGTCGCTCAAACCTGCGGTTTTTCATCTCAATCATACTTTGGGCGCTGTTTTAAAGAAGAGTACAAGATGACACCCAAAGCTTTTCAACAATCGCTAAAATAGCAATTGAACAGAAATACCCGGAATCAATATTAGTATTCTTACCCAGCCAAGCTATGACTATAATTTGACCTATTTATGTAATAAAGGGTGTTTATATTATTTTGCTTGAATAAATAACCATTAAATACATTGACTCACTAACTCTTACGAAAATATGTAAGTGGCTGGTATCGCCATTTTGATTAATTATTAGACAGTAATCTGCATGTATTTAATTAGATCAAGCTAATCAAAGTATTTGTTCTTGTGTAACAAAAAATCATCAAAATCTTATTTTTGTACCATAAATTGGTCATTTTTTAGTATTTTTACTAACGATTGTCGAATTATTACTAATAATTGTCGGCTTTTTACTATCACTTATTGCGATGTTTTTTAATAATCCTGCCACGCAAACGGTAGCTGTACGAACAGACAAAACAAAAAAACACTGTTCGATGAATCTGTCCTAATAACATAACAATGACACCCGAGCGCTAGACAACACTCAATTTAATTTAAAGAATCAGGAGACACATCAAGTGGTATCTAAATTAACAAAAATTTCAGCAGCAACATTATTAGCATTGGGCGCATCTGGCGCTGCAATGGCAGACGATAGCCGTTTCATCATTCAAGTTGATGCAGACAAGCAAGGTATTGTTAAAGCATTAGCACGTCAAATGGGCGGTGATATCAAGCTTGACTCAAATGGCTTTATCGCAGCTTCTTTTGAAGGTAAGTCATTAAGTGAAGTAAAAGGGTTACTTAACAACCCGCATATTAAAATGATTGAAGAAGATTCACGTCGTGTACCACTAGCATTATTCAACGATGATAGCGGTAACCCAATGAATGAGCAATTAACTCCTTACGCAGTATATCAATCACAAGCAAACCAATTGTCTCTTCAGTCTGGTATGAAAGTTTGTGTAATCGATTCAGGATTAGACGCTTCTAACGCTGACTTTAACTGGTCAACTATCACTGGTGACAACGATAGCGGTACAGGTAACTGGAACTCTCACGGTGGCCCACACGGAACACACGTTGCTGGAACAGTAGGTGCTGCAGATAATAACGTTGGTGTTGTTGGTATGGCACCAGGTGTACCAATGCACATCATCAAAGTATTTAACGCTGCTGGATGGGGTTACTCTTCAGATTTAGCACATGCAGCAAACCTTTGTAGTGCTGCAGGCGCAAATATCATCACTATGAGTCTTGGTGGTGGTGGTGCAAATAGCACTGAAGAAAATGCTTTCAACAGCTTTACATCTAACGGTGGTTTAGTACTGGCTGCTGCTGGTAACGACGGAAACAATGTTCGTTCATACCCAGCAGGTTACTCTTCAGTAATGATGGTTGGTGCTAATGACGCTGATAATAACATTGCTTCTTTTTCTCAGTTCCCGCCTATTACACGACGTGTTAAAGGGCAAACTACTAGCGATGATACAATTGGTGTTGAAGTAACTGCTGGCGGTGTTGATACTCTTTCTACTTACCCAGCAGGTCTTGCAACTGTTGCTTCTATGAGTGCTGACGGTGTTGGATATGCTTCTTCTGCAATGGAAAACCAAGGTTTTGCATCAGGTAGCACTTATAACATGGGTACTGCTGAAGCCACTGATAACGGTGCAAACGGTAAAGTTTGCGTTATTCAACGCGGTAACATTTCTTTCCATGATAAAGTAGCTAACTGTGAAAACAGTGGTGGTATTGGCGCAATAATCTATAACAACGAAGCAGGTATGTTATACGGTACATTAGGCGATACTAACTCAACTTCTATTCCAGCAGTTGGTGCAACTATGGAAGATGGCCCTGCATTAACAGCGGCTTCAACAGCAACTGTTGATATTGGCGCTGGCGATTATGGCTATATGTCTGGTACTTCAATGGCTACAACAGCAGTAGCGGGTATCGCAGCATTAGTTTGGTCTAACCACCCAACATGTTCAGGTACTGAAATCCGTAATGCAATTAAT
>CBDUHU010000451.1:0-3861 GCA_965366725.1 uncultured Kangiellaceae bacterium | reverse complement strand
TTTCGCTCAGCTGACTGGTGCCCGTTTTGCAAAAAGCATCTACTAGAAGTCAACGATTGGAGTGATAAGCTTGAAAAACTTGGATATCAAACAGTGGGGATCTCTTATGATTCAACACAAATACTTAAAGAGTTCAGTTCAAAAATGAAAATTAAGTTTCCACTGCTATCTGATCAAATGGCACAAACAATGATAGATTTCAGAGCTCTAAACCAGGAATATAAGCCGGATTCAAGAAAATATGGAATACCCTACCCTGGAGTTATGGTTATCAATAAAAAGGGCGAGTTAACCTTTAAATATTTTTATCAGGGATATAAAAAACGAGTCAACATGCAGAAACTATATGAAGACTTAAGTCGTTAATAATCAGTCAATTATATTTAAATATTCACTATTTCTATACCTTGAATCAGATCCGTTACCATTTTAGAGGGCACTCGCCCTCTTTAGGGTCATCAATTTAACAATCTCGCTATTGTTCAGTCTTTAAGCTAGCTTTGCTATTTATCGGATAGCGACTACACTTTATTCATTGTTGTTTCTGTCATGACCAGAGAGTCTCTATGCAAGCTATAAAAGTGCTGATTGTTGATGACGCTATATCTCAAAGATTAATGTTAACTTCCACATTATCTCACTATAAAGAAATAGAGGTTCTCGGCGAAGCCATTGACGGGGAAGACTCGCTCAGTAAATTTGAGTCACTGAAACCTGATATTGTAATCATGGATTTAGTGATGCCAAATATGGATGGGAAGGAAGCATTAAGACGTATAATGGAAATGGACGCAAATGCAAAGATCGTTATCGCCAGTTCTCTTGGTGGTAAAGATGATTTAGAAGAATGTTTACACTTAGGTGCAAAGTCATTTGTCCAAAAACCATACGATGAAGAAGATTTGGTTCGTACAATCAAATTGATCAGCAATCAATATGAAGTTATTACCCCGCCAAATACTAAATTTTTTGGACAGTTTTTACTGGAAAAAGGGATTATCACCCGAGAGCAACTTCTTAAAGCACTTGAAATTCAACGCCAACTTTCACCCCTTCTGGGTAATATTGCTATTGAAAAAGAATGGATAGAAAAAAAACATGCGGAAAAAATCAATATTGAACAACGGCGACAAGATAAGAGGTTTGGAGAAATAGCACTCTCATTATCTCTGCTAACAGAACAACAACTCGAAGAGCTTCTGGAGGAGCAAAGATCACGCCGAAAGTATTTTGGTGAAATACTGGTTGAACAAAATTATATTTCCCAAAGTACATTAAATCAGCAGCTGCAAGCCCATCAACAGGATAACTTTGAGTTTGGTGAACAAATAACCAGTTCACTTAACAAGGTGCAACTTCGTAGTCAATCACGAACGATAAACGAAGCCTTTATTCGCTTCTACCAACGAATGCTAAAGATATCCATCTCTATGAGTGATATTTATCAGACTCTACCAGCAAAAGGCAATAATCGTCTGTTCTGGTCTCAACAAATATCTTCAGATAAGAATTATCGACTCGTTTTGAGCATGGATAAAGCTCATGCCTGCCATATAGCAAGCCAGTTCTTAAAAATACACGCCAAAGCAATGGATGAACTAACAATTGACGCCATTGCTGAGTTTTTAAATACCTTTACCGGACAGATCTACAGCAGGCTAGGGGAAAACACCCAACCTAAGGTCACTTCCCCCCAATACCATGGCGATGATATAGAAGTATCACTTATTCCATGTACAACACTGGAATTTGATAGTTCACAATATAAACTGACTATTTCAATCGGTGTCGAATAACAAACATTATCGCTTGTTGGCTCCATCAACCCTCTGGATTGTTTCAAGCAACTTGAGCCAGACATACTAATACCTTTCAATAACCCCACACAACTGGAAACAAAAAACTTTGTAAATTGTTAACTTTTCACTTGTGTTAATCCAATATGCTATTAATATCAAAGCCTTAAATCAACACGGAGAATCTAAGTGAAACATATTTTAGCGCTGGTTGTAGGGATAATTCTCACAACGGCAACACAGGCCGCCACCAGTATTGACGATGTTAAGTCATTTACTCTTGATAATGGGATGACAATTCTCGTATTGGAAGATCATTCTATCCCAAATGCCAATATGTACCTTTTCTGGAAGGTCGGCTCACGTAATGAAGTACCAGGGATTACCGGGTTATCTCACTTTTTTGAACATATGATGTTCAATGGTGCGAAAAAATACGGCCCCAAGCAGTTTGATAGAGTAATGGAAGCTAACGGCGGCGCTAATAATGCATATACCACCGAAAACGTGACCGTTTACACTAACTGGTTTCCTGCAGCATCAATTGAAACCATGTTTGATCTGGAAGCAGATCGTATTCAAAATCTCGCCATCGACGAAAAAATGGTTAATAGCGAACGTGGCGTAGTCACTTCAGAACGAACTACAGGTCTTGAAAACTCCAATGTCAGAATGTTAATGGAAGAAGTAAAAGGTGCTGCATTTCGTGCTCACCCATATAGCTGGTCGGTAATTGGCCATCAATCGGATATTGATAGTTGGACGCTTGAAGATTTAAAGCAATATCATAAAACTTATTACGCTCCAAACAATGCAGTAGTGGTCATTTCAGGAGACGTTAAGTTAGCACAAGTTAAAAAGCTGGCAGAACAATACTGGGAGCCGATCCCTGCCCAGGCAGCTCCTAAAAAAGTTCGTACTGTAGAACCGGAGCAAAAAGGAGAAAGAAGAGTATACGTTCAAAAACCTTCAGCTAGTTCCGCCAACATCATGTTAGCTTACCATGTACCTGAAACATCCCATGACGATTATTATCCATTAGAAATGCTTTCCGATATATTAGGCAGTGGTAAAAGTGCTCGACTACAAAGAGCGTTGATTGATGATAAACAGTTAGCAACAAGCATATTTACCCATTTTCCACAATCATTTGATCCTAACCTGTTCTACGTTTACGCCGTTGCGGCCAAGGGTGTTTCACCGGAAAAACTGGAAAAGGCGATCATTATCGAAATTAATAAAATAATTAACGAAGGTGTTACCAGCAAAGAACTGGCGAAAGTTAAAAATCGTGCTCAGGTTGATTTCTACCGCACCCTATCCACGATTAATGGGAAAGCCAACACATTAGGAACCTATTCACTATTCTTTGGCGACCACTCAAAAATGTTTTCTGCGATCGATAAAATGGATGCAGTAACAGTCGAAGATATTCAAAGAGTCAGTTCAAGTTATTTACGCAAAGCCAACCGCACTGTTGGAATACTTGCTTCTCAACAAGATAGCCAACAAGGAGATTTATAAAATGAGAAATTTTATAATCAGTATCAGTTTATTCCTGATATCTATTAGTCAGTCGGTTAATGCAGCATTTGAAATACCAGCTTACGATTCTTTTAAGTTAGATAATGGGTTGCAGGTCTATTTGATGCAACAATCTGAAGTACCTTTAATCGATATCCGTCTGACTGTTCGTGCTGGAGCTATTCACGATCAAAATAACTTTGGTCTGGCAAATCTTGCCGGAGAATCATTGATGTTGGGAAGCGCTGAGTTATCTAAAAATGAAGTTGAAGACCGACTCGCGTTTCACGGTGCAAACCTTTCATCAAATGTTAGTCGAGAGATGACTAATATCAGTATGTCGATTGCAGCTAAAGATCAATCAACCTTATTCACACTATTCCGTGATGTCGCACTACAACCATCTTTTCAGGAAAAAGAATTTAACAAGCTGCAGACTCGATATGCTAGCCAACTGACTCAGCAACGAGAAAGCCCAAGAAATATTATTGGTGATGTTTTTGCCAAACTTTATTACGAGCAACACCCTTATGGAAATCCT
>CBDUHU010000450.1:0-3863 GCA_965366725.1 uncultured Kangiellaceae bacterium | reverse complement strand
TTGGTTTAAATAATACTAACAAAGGCCAATTGTCATTTGATGTTGACAGAATAATCAAGTTGTTTAATGAAGCGGATATGGTAATTAGCCATAATGATTCAGAAATAGAAAGAAAGCTATTGGCGACATTGATCCCGGAACTCGCTGACAAGTCCTGGTACTCAAGTCAAAAGGATATTCCCTGGAAAGCATTAGGGTTTGAAACCCGAAGATTAACCCAATTGGCCAGGGCATTAAAGGAAAAAAGCCCGCGTTCCTGCCTCGAAAGAGCTGTAGCCATCGCACGAATTGTACAGAAGAAGGAACCATTTTCCAGCCAGACTTTTCTGGAGCGGCTATACAACATGCAGCCAATGAAGGCGCTTGAGTGGACGCCTGAACTTACCCGACAAAGCAAGCGGTTAAAGAATGCGATGAAATACAAGATTGCAGGTATCTTATCGGTTGTTATGGTTACCCTGTTGGTTACTACCTGGTTTTTTATCGGTTAAGCGGTTTTACGCTTTTTTAATCTGCAAGTTAATTAGCTACAATTTGATTTTACATGTGGTCGAATTAAGTTCTGAGGCTTATCGAGAAAATCGAACATTGTCATTTGATTCTTTTTTTAGTAAAGCGTGTCGCCTGGGCTTCGTTGGGGTTATCTGGCCAGGGATGTTTGGGATATTTTCCCTTCATTTGTTTTTTTACTTCATCGTAACCATTCGTCCAAAAACTTGCTAAATCTTCAGTGATCTGTAGTGGTCTTCGCGCAGGTGAAAGCAAATGCAATAATACTGGAAGCTGACCATTAGCGATAACCGGGGTTTGTTTTTCGCCAAACATTTCCTGAAGCTTGACTGCCAATACCGGTTTTTCTCCTTGTTGAAAGTCTAATTTTATATTTGAGCCACTGGCAACGGTAATCGTTAATGGCATTAATAAATCCAGTTTTTTTTGCTGAGACCAGTCGAGAGTGTTATGAAGTGCCTTTTTCATTATTTCTTGAGTTATTTGAGTTAGCTTTTTTAAGCCTGTCAAATAAGGCGCTAACCATTGCTCGATTGAAATAGCCAGAGCATCATCTGATACATTTGGAAATTCGTTTTGGAAAGCCGTTATTTGGCGAAGCATTTGAACTCTTGCCTGCCATTGACGTAAATCTTTTGACCAGGGTAAGCTACTAATGCCCGATTTTAGTACTCCCTTGATTAACCCGTCGAGTACCAATGCTGGTTCGAGATTATTGAGCGTCTGCGAGCTTATTACTAACTCTCCAAGCTTTAATGTTTTTTCTCCTTTTACGGTCTGACTCTTAGCATCCCAGAAAACTTGTTCGTGATTTTCCATGAATTCTGAGAAATAGTCTTCCAACTCTTTTAAACTGATACCTGCGGCTTGAAAAATTTTAGCAGTTTTGCCTTGCCCACCAAGTTTCACTACGACTAAAAATTCACCAGTAAGATTAAAATGTTCATGGGTAATTACGCCACTTCCATTGGTTAGCTTAAAACCATTCCCCCTTTTTTGTGCAATACGATCAGGAAATACCATAGCTAATAAAATAGGAGTTAAATGGAGTAGTTCCTCTATTTTTGTGTTTTTATTGAGAGATAAAAGCCGCTGGCTTTTCAGTTTATTGATAAGTTGCTTCGATTGTTGATAAAGTCGTTTTTCAAATTGACCTGGTCGCCTATGTGTTAATAGTTGTTCGACTCTGGCAACGAAGTCGGGATTGTTTCTTTGTTCACCTTGAAACAGATCTTTCTCTTCTAACATTGCGCCAAGTAAGCAAGCTAATTCGGAAGCTGCATATTTTGCCGACTCGATAAGCATATGAGCAATTCTGGGATGGACTCCGAGAGAAAGTAATTGTCTTCCGTGAGGGGTAATTTTGTTGTGCTTATCCAATCCTTTTAAAGATCTGAGAAGCGATTGAGCTTGCGCAAACATACCTTGATTAGGAGGATCGAGCAATTTTAAATCGGTAATCTGAGTTGTTCCCCACTGGGCTAAATTTAAAACAAATTGTGCCAAATCTGCCCGTAGAATTTCAGGTTGTGTTTCAGCGCGCAATGACTCAGATTCAGGCCATAGTCGATAACATTGGCCCGGCCCTAATCGCCCTGCGCGGCCGCTTCTCTGGATCGCCGATGCCGCCGAAATTTTTCTGGTATGTAAACGATCAAATCCCACATTTGGGTCAAAAGCACTTTGTCTCATCAATCCACTATCGATAACGCAACTGACGCCTTCTATCGTTACACTGGTTTCTGCGATATTGGTGGACAGGATAATCTTTCGCTGTCTAGCGTCTGGTAACAACACAGCTCTTTGTTCGGCAAAAGGTAAATCGCCATATAAGGCTAAACACTTGATGTCTGAGTTTTCTTTAATAGACTCATCGATAACTTTTTTTGCCTTATAGATCTCATTAATACCAGGCAAGAACACCAGAATATCTTGTCCACTTTCTTCAACTGAGAGCTTTAAGGCCTGCTTTATCGCGATAACCAGCGCATTTAGCCAGTCAAAATTTTGTTTAGGTGGAATATGATTAATCTTGACTGGAAAGCAGCGTCCCGCACATTCAATTGTTGGTGAATTATCGAGTAGTCCGGCAATACGTTTGGTATCCAAAGTCGCGGACATTACCAATAACTTTAAATCATCTCTGAGTGTTTGTTGTACTTCGAACGAAAAGGCCAGCCCCAGGTCTGCATCTAAACTGCGTTCATGAAACTCGTCGAAAATGATTAAGCCAATATCAGGTAATTCCGGATCACTTTGTAGCATTCTGGTTAAGATGCCTTCAGTAATAACTTCAATACGAGTGTCTGTTGATACTTCAGTTTTATTTCTTATTCGATAACCAATGGTTTTACCCAGTTCTTCACCCAGCAATTCAGCCATTCTGGCTGCTGCATTTCGTACCGCTAAGCGACGAGGCTCAAGTAATAGAATTTTTTTTGTATCAGGGAGCAGATCAAGTAAAATCAAAGGGACAATCGTGGTTTTTCCTGCCCCGGGTTCAGCCTTTAATACCAGGTTAGGATTTTCAATCATCGACTGACGAACGTTGTCGATTTGAGTGACAATGGGTAAGTTAGTCTTTTTGAGTTTATTAATCAGGTCCATGAATATCTAAAGGCAGGATTTTAAAAACAGTTAAAGGGGTTGATTATACAATAGAAAATCCGACTCTTCCTGTTTGTCTCGTCCATATGGTTATCGTTAACTTCTGTATTAACCACTTGAACCATCTGGCTGTTTTTCGTTCAGAGCTTGTAAGCTATGCTCAATAGCTATATAAGCTATTGAATTTAAAGAATATATATTGCAATGTTCAATCTCCGGGAGTGACAGTCTATTTTTCAGGCAATTAGCGGTCAAGATTAGCAAGAATCGTCAAGCAGCGAAGTTGTTGTTTTGTCAAACTACAGGCTGTTGAAAGCGAAAGGTAAAAAGTGACTCTATGAATGAACGTTATCTGAAACGAATGGAAAAGGTATTAGACTACATTAGTCATCATTTAGATGGTTGCCTATCATTGGAGCAACTTGGTAAGGAGGCAAATTTTTCAAAATTCCATTTTCATCGACAGTTTTCCGGATGGTTGGGGATCAGCGTTTATCAGTATATTCAATTGCAGCGCTTAAAACGTGCTGGTTATCAATTGGCATTCAGGAAAGAACAAAGTGTTACCCAAATAGGTTTGAACGCCGGATTCAAAAATCCTGAGTCATTTTCTCGCGCATTTAAGAGTAAATTCTTACAGTCGCCTCAACAGTTTCGAAACCAGCCTGATTGGAATAACTGGTTTAAACAATATGAATATTTAACTGAGTGGAGAGAACTCAAAATGGGTACAAATGGTAAAGAAG
>CBDUHU010000449.1:0-3877 GCA_965366725.1 uncultured Kangiellaceae bacterium | reverse complement strand
AAAACTAACAAACCTTAATGATTCCATGGCCGATATAAAATCTATTACAAATCTGGTGCAAGACGACTTCCAGGCAACCAATCAGGTAATTCTAAGTCAATTACAGTCTGACGTTGCACTGGTTAACCAACTAGGACACTATATTGTCGCAGCAGGCGTTAAGCGACTGCGCCCGTTATTAGTGTTAATGGTTGCTAATGCTTTTGGATATAAAGGCAACCAACATCATAAAACTGCCGCTATCGTTGAGTTTATCCATACAGCAACTTTATTGCATGACGATGTGGTTGACGAAAGTGATCGCCGACGTGGTCGTGAAACAGCTAACGCATTATTTGGCAATGCGGCGAGTGTTTTAGTTGGTGATTTCCTCTATTCTCGTGCGTTCCAGATGATGGTTGAGCTAGATAAAATGCAAATCATGCAAATCCTGGCCAATACCACTAATCAGATTGCTGAAGGTGAAGTGTTACAACTGATGAATTGCAATGATCCTGAAGCAACCGAAGAAAGCTATTTTAAGGTTATTCGTAATAAAACCGGCATTTTGTTTGCTGCCGCGTGTCAGCTTGGCGCGATAATCAGCGGAAGAGACGATATGTCTGAACAAATGAAGGACTTTGGAATGCATCTTGGACTAGCATTTCAACTGATGGATGATGCACTGGATTATGTTGCGGATAGTGATGCATTGGGAAAAAATGTGGGTGATGATTTGGCTGAAGGAAAGCCAACACTGCCGCTTATTTACGCCAAACAAAAAGCAGATAAGGCAGGGGAAAAGCTAATCAAGCAATGCATTGAAAATGGCGGAATAGAACATTTAGCTGAAATTCAGGCAATTATAAAACAAACAGGTTCAATCAAATACACACTTGACAAAGCTCGCGCTGAAGTTGATTTGGCAAAAGGTAAATTGAACAATCTGCCAGATAATAGTTTTACTCAAGCTTTAAACCAGCTCGCAGATTTGTCGGTTGAACGCAGTTATTAGGTTAGTTTTTTGTCAGAGGTAACCATTGAATAATAAAACTGGTTCGCTAATACCACTCAAATCAATTCCTGCTATTGATACGCACAGCAGCTGCATAGATAAATGTGGTAGTTGTAACAATGCAAAATGCTGCCAATACTCAACAATAAAAATAGAAACACCCCATTCGATAAGGGACTTTGATCAGCTTCTTTGGCATATATCCCATATTAATACTCAGCTATTTAAGGATAGTGACGGATGGTTTTTGATAATTATTAATCGCTGTGAACATTTATCAACTGAAGGGAGTTGCAACATTTACGAAACTCGCCCTTTTACCTGCCGGGAGCATAGCAATGAGTATTGTGAGCAGGACAGTCCAATAGAAGAAAATTGCCAACTATATTTTCACAATCATAAATCTCTTGATACCTATTGCCGTAACCGATTTAAGAGCTGGGATAAACGCTTTAACAAAAAACAACCATAGAGTTACGAATCAACCAACTATAGATAAACCTTTATTTTGCACTTTCCAACAATTTGAGATAGAACTCCTGAATCGGGTGTTAACATGCAACATTACTTACCTGATTCTGAGTAATAATCCCGTAATATTAGCAATATTTAGGTAGTTTGACGCCGGTTTATTTGCTAGAATTCGCCCGATTTTTACCCAACAATTGGCTTTCATAACTGAAAGAGTTTAATCTTTTGGAATCAACGGCGGAAAACATGGCGACACAACACCTTAACTTAACCAGCGATCAGCTGATAGATATGGCTCTTGAGCGCAAAGAAGGCGTGCTCTCAGCAAACGGCGCATTGAGCGTTGAAACAGGTCTTAGAACAGGACGTTCTCCTAAAGATCGTTTTATCGTAAAAGAATCTTCAACTGAAGCAGATATTGAATGGGGAAATGTGAATCGCCCATTTGACGAAGACAAGTTTAATTCCTTATGGGAAAGAGTTGAAAGCTATTTAGAGCAAAAAGATGCCCATTTTGCCTCTGAACTTCATGTTGGTTCCGATCCTGAGCACTATATCCCCGTTAATGTCCGTACAGAAACAGCCTGGCATAAGCTTTTTGGAAAGAATTTATTTGTCCGCCCAGACAACTACAACGCTGCGAACAAGCAGGAATGGCAAATTATTAACTGCGCCCATTTTAAATGTGATCCAGAGAGAGACGGCACTAATAGCGATGGCGTAGTAATTATTAATTTTGGTCAACGCAAAGTACTGTTAGCTGGTATGCGTTACGCTGGTGAAATGAAAAAGGCAATGTTCTCAGTACAGAACTTCCTACTTCCTGCTGAAGATGTATTACCGATGCATTGTGCAGCTAATACTGATGGAAAAGGCGATGTCACCTTATTTTTCGGTTTATCAGGAACTGGAAAAACAACTCTGTCAGCAGATCCATCCCGCTACCTTATAGGCGACGATGAGCATGGTTGGGGAGTTGGAACGGTATTTAACATTGAAGGCGGTTGTTACGCCAAGACAATTGACCTTTCAGAAAAAAATGAACCAGTAATCTGGAGTGCGATTAAAAAGGGTACGATTATCGAAAACGTTGTACTCGATAATAATGGAAATGCCGACTACAGTGATGTATCACTCAGTCAAAATGGCCGTGCAGGTTACCCCAGAGAACATATTGAACTTCGAGTTGACGAAAATAGAGCCGGAGAACCAAGTGCGGTAATATTTTTAACCTGTGACCTTACAGGTGTTCTTCCTCCAGTATCAATACTGACCAAAGAAGCAGCTGCCTACCACTTTTTAAGTGGTTATACCGCAAAAGTAGGCTCTACTGAAATCGGTTCAACAGCTGCGATTGAATCAACATTTTCCACTTGTTTTGGCGCACCTTTCTTCCCAAGACCAGCAGCGGTTTATGCGGAATTATTGATGAAGAGAATTGAAGCGAACAATGCAAAGGTTTATCTGGTTAATACCGGTTGGACAGGCGGATCATACTCAGCTGGAGGCAAACGTTTCAGTATTCCGACAACTCGTGCAGTAATTAGCGCAATTCAATCTGGTGAACTGGCGAATACTGAAACAGTGCATATTGATACAATCAATCTGGATGTACCTGTATCTGTGGCTGGTGTTGAGCAAGACTTACTACAACCAGAAAAAACCTGGACTGACAAAGAAGCCTATCAGAAAGAAGCCAAGGCTCTCGCTCAATTATTCCAGAAAAACATCGCTAAATTTGAAATTTCCGATGCAATAAAATCAGCAGGACCTCAGGCTTGAGTTAGTAACATTTAATAATAAAAAAGGGAGCACAGGCTCCCTTTTTTATTAGCTTTATAAAACCACTTAAGTTCTACTTGTTACTTCAAGCAGGTGATAACCAAACTGAGTTTTAACCGGTCCGTGAACTTCACCAACGGCTCCATTAAAACAAACTTCATCAAACTCAGGCACCATTGCACCAGGTCCAAACGATCCAAGATCTCCACCACTCTTTCCTGATGGGCAAGATGAATGTTGTTGAGCTAATTCGGCAAAGTCAGCACCTTCTTTGACTTGCGAAATTAAATCATTACATTTATCTTCAGTTGATACCAAAATATGTCTTGCCGTTGCAGTAACCATTTTAAAGCTCCAATTTATCGTTTCAAAAGTTTGTCGCAAGTATAGACATCTCTATTATCGAAGTAAAACTCCACGCGCTATTTAATTTAGCTTTCTACTACAAAAATATTCAAAGCCATGCTGGTTATTAGCTATAAAATCATCGATAATAGCCGTCTTTTTTATCTGAGCAGATAATTTTTAATGAATGATGAGCTAATAATAGCCTGCCCCACTTGTAAAAAAAGTCTACGCTGGAAAGAATGTGGTGAACACCGCCCTTTTTGTAGCAAACGATGCCAGTTG
>CBDUHU010000448.1:0-3879 GCA_965366725.1 uncultured Kangiellaceae bacterium | reverse complement strand
GATCACAATTCGGTGCGGTATCCCAATTAATTCTATATCGGCAAACATAACTCCAGGACGCTCTTTACGATCGTCAAGCAGTACTTCAATACCTGCGTCAAGCAATTGCTGGTGAAGTTTTTCTGCATGTTCGGCGACTCTTTGCGAACGCTTCATATTCATCGGAACAATAGCGACTTGAAATGGGGCTATATTATCCGGCCAGATAATCCCTGAGTCGTCATAGTTTTGTTCAATTGCGGCGGCAACAATTCTTGAAACGCCGATACCATAACAACCCATAGTTAAAGTTGTAGACTTGCCATTTTCATTAAGAACGTTAGCTTTCATTGATTCACTGTATTTAGTGCCCAACTGAAAAATATGACCAACTTCAATCCCGCGTTTGATGGTTAAAATTCCTTGTCCATCAGGGCTGATATCACCTTCAACAATATCACGACAGTCAAATACTTCACTAAAAGTTGCATCGCGTCCCCAGTTAACCCCTTGTAGGTGGTATCCATTCTGATTGGCGCCACAAACAAAGTCGCTAATGATTGCGGCATCACGATCGACAATAACTGGAATAGAAAGATCGACGGGGCCAACTGAACCGGCTTCCGCTCCAGCGACTTCTTCTACTGTATCTTCACTAACCATTTGCAATGGTGAAGCGATAAGTGGATGTTTTTCTACCTTTAATTCGTTCAGGCTATGATCTCCACGTAAACAGATGGCAATAACCGGAGCTTCCTCCGTCGCGCCTGTTACCATGAGAGTTTTAATAGTTGAGTCGGATTTGACCGATAAAAGCTGGCAAACCTGTTCGATTGTCTTTGTATCAGGGGTTGCTACTTTTTCCATATCTTGTGTCGCCGTCGGAGCACTTCCCTGAGGAGCCTGGGCTTCAGCTTTTTCAATATTGGCCGCGTAATCACTTTCACTGCTAAAAGCAATGGCGTCTTCACCAGATTTTGCTAATACATGGAACTCATGTGAGGTACTCCCGCCAATTGAACCTGTATCTGCAATAACCGCTCTAAACTCTAGTCCTAAACGACTAAAGATATTACTGTAAGCCTGATACATCTGTTGGTAAGTTTCTTCTAAAGAGGCTTCAGTGGTATGGAATGAATAGGCATCTTTCATCAGAAATTCGCGCGCTCGCATTACCCCGAAACGAGGTCTGACTTCATCACGAAATTTTCCCTGAATTTGATAGTAAATCGCAGGGCACTGCTTATAAGAGCGAATTTCGTCTCTGATCATTGCAGTAATAACTTCTTCATGGGTTGGTCCGAGACAAAATTCTCGGTCATGTCGGTCTTTTATACGCAATAGTTCAGGTCCAAAATCACCCCAGCGCCCTGATTCTTCCCATAAGTCGGCTGATTGAACCATTGGCATCAGGATTTCATTAGCGCCAGTGGCATTCATTTCTTCGCGCACAATTTGTTCAACTTTTCTCAATACCTTTAGACCCGTCGGTAGCCAGGTATAAAGACCGGAAGCCTGGCGGCGAATTAAGCCAGCCCTTAACATCAGACGGTGGCTGATCAATTCAGCATCATTAGGCTCTTCTCGCAATGTGGCTAAAAGATATTGACTTGTTCTCATTGATTATTACTCTTATGGTTGAATATGTTCTAACTGACATCATTCTACAAATAAGTGGCTATTTTAACAGCGAAAAGTGTACTCTGATATTGTCTATAGGTAATTTTTGTAAAAAACTTTACAAATAACTGGCGCAGGTCTTTTAATTTGCTAAAAAACCCTTATATTGTGCGGCAGTGACTGGAATGTTTTGAGAAAAAAGCTGTTTTACTGAAGTAATCCGAGCTTTGACTTAGTGAGGCAGTCTATTGATTGTTCAATCTGCCCGCCAGGTTCCAATCACTATTGAATAATAAAATGCGTAGACGGGAATGAATTGATGCCAATTTATGAATACAAATGTAACCAGTGTGACCATCGCATGGAAAAGCTACAGCGAATGAGTGAAGACCCTTTAAAGGATTGTCCTGAATGTCACCAGCCAGAATTAACCAAGTTGGTTTCTGCGGCAGGCTTTCGCTTAACTGGAACTGGCTGGTATGAAACTGATTTTAAGAATAAGGCGAGTAGCAGTTCGTCGTCAGACTCAAAGTCCGGCTCTTCTGATAATTAATGCAATCATTAGTTTGTAATTTAAGGCCTGGGGCTTATATCTGCTTTGCCGCTAACCCTGAATCTGACACTTTATATGCTTTAACTGAGAGAGCATTAAACAATTAGTGAGGTCAGTGATGTCAACCTATCATGCCCAGATCAAGTGGCAAAGAAACGAGCAAAATTTTATGTCTAACCAATACAGCAGAGGGCATAGCTGGCATTTTGATGGTGGTGTAGTCGTACCGGCTTCGGCCTCCCCCCACATTGTTCCGTTGCCTTACTCAATTGCTGAAAATGTTGACCCGGAAGAGGCCTTTGTCGCATCATTATCAAGCTGTCATATGTTATTCTTCTTGTCTATTGCGGCGAAAAAAAAGTATCAGATTGAAGATTACGTTGATGATGCTAAAGGCATCATGGAAACGGATAGCAACGGAAATATGTCAATTACACGCGTTTGTTTAAAACCAAAAATCAATTTTTCCGGTGACCGGCAACCGTCTAAAGAAGCGATTCAAAAAATGCATCAACTTGCCCATAAACAGTGCTTTCTGGCTAATTCAGTGAAAAGTGAAGTGGTTGTTGAGTGCTGAGTTATCATTTGAACAGCTCATTTAACTGGCTTAAAACGGTATGAATTTACGTGTTTACACAATAATATTATATTTGTTGTCGCCATTTATCTGGGGGTATTTCCTGGTTCGAGCTATCAAAGCGCCAGAATATCGTGAAGGATTCTGGCAGCGCCTTGGGCTCAGGCTTAATTCAAACAATAAGCAACTGACTAATCAACAACGGATAGTTGTTCATTGTGCTTCTGTTGGAGAAGTTATTGCCGCCAGGCCGTTAATTGAAAAATTGTTGGACACATATACTGACGATAGCCATATTGTAGTCACCACCTCTTCTCCTACGGGTAAACAAACGGTAAAAAAACTCTTTGCTGATAGAGTTATGCATGCGTATTTACCGATTGACTGGCCTGGAAGTTGTCATCGCTTTATTCAGACGATTAAGCCAAAACTACTGATATTAATGGAAACAGAGTTGTGGCCGAATATACTTCACTGCTGCCAGCAAAAGCAGATCCCGGTACTTTTGGCTAATGCCAGACTGTCTGATAAGTCCTTGAGCAAGTATCAACAATACCCTCGATTAACCCGTGATATATTCTCCAATATTACTCGTATTGCTGCACAATATGATTCAGACAGGATTAATTTTCTTAAATTGGGAATTAGTTCTGACAAGTTGAAGATGGTCGGAAGTATTAAATTTGATATCAACTTGACCGAACAAATAATAGCCGATCAAAAAAGTTTTAGGGATGACTGGGTCGGCAATAGGCCAACCTGGGTAGCGGCGAGTATTCATCCAGATGAATTTGAATGGATATTAAAAGCACATCGACGATTACTCAAACAATTTCCTGATCTACTGTTGATTGCGGTTGCCCGTCACCCGGAACAATTTGAGACATTAAAAGAAGCCTGTCAATTACACCAATTGAAGTTTGTCAGCCGTAGTTTGAATATTCCACCAACGGAGAATGAGCAGGTTGTTGTTGCTGATACCATGGGAGAAATGCTGCTTTATTGTGGCGCTGCCAACCTGGCTTATGTTGGTGGGAGTCTGATTCCTCGTGGCGGCCACAACCCGATTGAACCGGTTTCCTGCGGTACGCCTGTTATTATGGGACCTTCGGTTTATAATTTTTCTGAAGTGTGTCAGATCCTGGCAAAT
>CBDUHU010000447.1:0-3899 GCA_965366725.1 uncultured Kangiellaceae bacterium | reverse complement strand
AAATTTCTTTATTAAAAAATAACTCATATGAAAAAAATACTTTTTATTATTTTAATATATTTACTAACAAATACTTTAGCAGGTGCAAAAACTCTCAAGTACGATTGGTTAACTATAGGAAAAAAATCTGGCGAACAAATAGTAACTTACGACGGTCATTTACAGGTAAAAATTCAATTTAAATTCAGTGACCGTGGTCGGGGACCAACAACCAGTGAAAAAGTAAAATTCAACAAAAAAGGAATTGTAGTTGAACACTCAGTAAGTGGAAAATCTTATATGGGAGCGTTAGTTGATGAAAATTACCGTCTGAATCAAGGAAAGGCTCATTGGTATAATACTCAAGAAAATGAAACTCTTTATTTGGACAATGATGCCTATTATGTCTCCCAGGATGGAGCACCACAAAATATTGAATTTCTTATACGAGCTTTACATCAGGCAGAAAATAATACACTGAAATTATTGCCCTCTGGAAAAGCGAGTTTTCAAAAGCTTTTATCTCACCAGTTAAGCCAATCAAGTGAGAAGAAAACAATTACATTATTTGCTATTAACGGGCTTGGTTTTACTCCTGAATATGCGTGGTTTGATCAAGATCTACACCTCTTTGCAATAGATTATGGTTGGATGGGCATGATTCGGCAAGGATGGTCGAAATCCTTGAAAGAGCTGCAAGAACTCCAACAAACAGCTGAACTCGAATATCACAATACGCTTGCCAAAGAACATTCAGAAAAATTAACTGGTACAACCCGCTTCACTAACATTAATGTCTATACAGCAACAGACATGGGATTACTTAAGAATACTGATGTGGTTATTAACAATGGAAAAATTTCCGCTGTTGGTGAAGCAGGCAAAAATATGAAAGCCCAACGTACAATTGATGGTCAAGGTATGACCTTAATGCCTGGCCTATGGGATATGCATACTCATATCTCCATAGCACAAGGCAACTTAAATATTGCTAATGGTGTTACCAGTGTCAGAGATTTAGCTAACCAACACAGCAAGGTGAAACGTGCTAAACAGCTCTTTGATTCTGGGGAAGTTATTGGCCCTAACATTTATCAAGCCGGTTTTATTGACAAAAAAAGCCCCTACTCTGCGCCAACAGGCAGATTGGCTGAAACCCTTGAAGATGCGTTAAATGAGGTCGACTGGTACGCACAACAAGGCTACCCACAGATTAAAATCTACAGCTCAATTGATCCCTCCTGGGTAAAGCCCATAGCAAAGCGTATTCATTCACATGGTATGAGACTGAGTGGCCATATTCCTTCCTTTATGACGACCGAACAGGCGATTGTTGACGGTTTTGATGAAATTCAGCATATCAATATGTTGTTTTTAAATTTCCTGGCTGGTGAAAAAGATGATACAAGAACACCGTTAAGGTTTACCCTGGTAGGCGATAAAGCAGGAACACTGGATCTTGATTCTGATGAAGTTAAGTCATTTATCCGCTTATTAAAGAATAATGATATTGTAGTTGATCCAACGGTTACTATTTTCCATAGCATGTTTATCAATAAGGCTGGAGAGGTTGATCCCGGCTATCAAGCAATTATAGACCATCTACCGGCCAATATCGCGAGAGGATTTTTAGCTTCCGAATTAGAAATTAATGCCGATAATGAGGCAAACTATGCCCGTTCAGCTCAAGCATTATTAAAAATGATAAAACTACTTTATGATGCTGGAGTTCGAATTGTCGCTGGTACAGACGCTATTGCTGGTTTTACCCTGCACCGTGAACTTGAGCTTTATGCTGAAGCAGGTATACCAAATGATGATATATTAAAAATTGCGACAGTCAATTCGGCTCGTATTGCCGGTCAACAAAACACCGGCACAATTGAACCAGGCCAAAATGCAGATCTTATCTTGATCCAGGGTAATCCTCTGGAAGATATCAGTGCAATCCGTAAAGTAGCTTACGTGGTAAAAGGACAATACGCGTTCAATTCAGCAGAAATATTTGACTCAATTGGTATTATTCCTTTTGTCCACTTTAATAACTCTATCGAAAGTAAAGGGAAAAATGAAAAGTAACCACTTACATCATTAATATTTGCGATAAGTTTAGTCCAAAGACTACCACAAGATTTTCAGGTTTATTACAATACGGCCACAACCAACATTGTGGCCAATAGCCAGCTTTATAAAACCTGAAGGATAATGATGGAAAAACAGACTCAACAACAAGTCCCATTAATACAGAAAGCATTAGAGTCAAACTGGCAAGAATATTACCAGCTTTTGATTCAACTTCCGGAAGAATATTTTTTATCAGCAAGTTTGCAGCTACTCAATACAGCTGATCAATTATTAAATCAGGAATTTGATTTTTCTTCGGCTAACTTAATGCAACGCAACCTGGTTGCTGGCATTAAAGATAATCAGGTCTTTAGTCATTATCAAATCGACCACCTGCTATTGGGAGATATGCAAAACTTTGCATCATATAAAAAGCTAATTAAAAATGCTCCCGAGGCACTGGACAAATTATTCAGAATTATTCCGACCAGAGGTCCGATAGACGGTTGGCACTATATGCAATTTATTGATAGCTACCAGCAATTATTTTTTGAACAAGGTTTCAAACAACCTCATCTATTTCCTGCTACTCGATTATTAAGCATGAAAAGACCAGACCAGTTTATTCCTTTAACTCAGTCAAGCTGTCACTCTCTATGTCAGCACTTTTCAATTAAAACATTAAAAAATCAGGAATTTCAACGATATTGGGATGATTTAATTACACCGATACAAAAAACAAGTTGGTATCTTGAAGAACAGGTAAGCGCAGAACAGACCCCTATCTATCGTTCTCGAGTCGCGCTACTGGAAAAATTATTACTGACACCAGAACCACTAGACATATCAGAAAAACCAATAGAGCAGAATGAAGTTCAGGCTAAAGCTGTTGAAATTGTCCGCCCTATTCCAAAAGATGATTCAAACTTTCAGTTTTCATCGAATCGCGAAGTACCAGACAAGCAACCCAGGGTAGCAAAAAAAGTAACAACCCAGCCTAAAAAAATGACCATTAGTAAGAGACAATCTGCGAAGGTTAATAAAAATGCCGCAACTAAATTAATGTCACAATATTACTTTGCGAATAAAGACAAATTATCTAAGCTTGATATCAAGGCGAGCAGAGAAATAATTATCGCAAAATTAATCGAAGGCGAATCAGTTGAAAAAGCTTTTGAAGAGGCACTGCTCTCAGTTAAATAACTGATTATTGCCAAAGCTCCATAAAATAATACATAGTTTTATATTTATAAGATATTCAATGAAGTAGAAATACCTAAGTATTTCTACTTCATATTGAAAATTACTACTCTAAGCCAGGCTTCTCACAGGCTTAGTTTTGAGGTAACTCAGGTAAAGTATTGAAAGTAATAAGACCAAAGTAATCACCGATACAATCCCAGCAAGTCCATTACCAGAAACGCCACTACCAGGTACTATAATTGTATCATTAGCAGTCATCGTAGCGGCATACATTCCGGTATAGTGCATTCCGCATACTGCGATCCCCATAATAATAGCACTACCAAACCGTTGAAGTTTTCCTCTCAGATTAAAAGCAAGCCAAAGCGCAACTGTCGCTGCAACAATTCCGATAACAATAGATAAAACTACAATCAACGAATCGTAGCTAACAGTTGCAGGGATCTGCATTGAATACATTCCCATATAATGCATCGCTGAAACTCCAAGCCCGGCAACGGCACCACCAAAATATAAACTACTGTCTCCCAATAAATCCCGACCAGCAATAATCAATCCAAGACAAACAAAGAAAACTGCTACAACAAATGACAATACTGTCAAAGCAACATCAAACTGCAATTGGTGCCGCATGACTGTGGAAACCGGACGGC
>CBDUHU010000446.1:0-3914 GCA_965366725.1 uncultured Kangiellaceae bacterium | reverse complement strand
TATTCACCCTCTGACAAAACACACCATCTTGAATTAAAGTTTTAGCTGTTCCGCCTGTGGCAAGAATTTCAAAACCACACTCTATCAACGCTCTGGCAGTTTCCGGTAGTTTAGCTTTGTCACTATCCTTAACGCTCAAAATAGCCTTGCCGCCACGAGGCGCTTGTGAATTACCGCCAAGCTGGGCTTTATAATAAGCTTCGCCAAAAGTCTCCCCAACTCCCATTGCCTCACCAGTAGACTTCATTTCTGGGCCAAGTATCGGGTCTGAGCCTGGGAATTTGTTAAACGGAAAAACAGGCTCTTTAACAGTAAAAAAGTCAGCTTTAACTGGTTCGACAATTCCTTGTTCTTTTAGACTTTTCCCGGCCATAACGCTTGCCGCAATTTTAGCTAAAGGTCTTGCTGTGGCTTTAGAAACAAATGGTACAGTTCGCGACGCACGAGGGTTAACCTCAAGCACATATATTTCTGAATTGCAAATTGAGTATTCATCAAACCGCGAACACGAAGTTCTTTAGCCATCGCTTCAATTTGTTCATACAGCTTTTGTTGAACTTCTTCACTTAATGAGTGTGGTGGTATGCAACAAGCAGAATCTCCGGAGTGGACACCTGCCTGTTCAATATGCTCCATTATTCCACCCATTAAGACAGTTTCACCGTCATAAATAGCATCAACATCTACTTCAATCGCATCGTCAAGGAAGCGATCCAGCAAAACAGGTGACTCATTAGAAACCGAAACCGCATCAGTCATATAACGACGTAACTCATCTTCATTGAAAACAATTTCCATCGCTCGTCCCCCCAGTACATAGGAAGGTCTTACTACAAGTGGATAACCAATTTCATCAGCCAGGCGCACTCCATCCTCTGCATTTCGTGCAGTTCTATTAGGCGGTTGTTTAAGTCCTAAACGCTCAATTGCTCGCTGGAATCTTTCTCTATCTTCCGAACGATCAATTGCATCAGGAGAAGTACCGATAATAGGTACACCGGCGGCTTCAAGCTCTCTTGCTAATTTGAGTGGAGTTTGTCCACCATATTGCACAATAACGCCTTTTGGTTTTTCCTTAGCAACAATTTCAAGAACATCTTCTAATGTTACAGGTTCAAAATAAAGTCTGTCGGAAGTATCATAATCAGTTGATACTGTTTCAGGGTTACAGTTGACCATAATTGTCTCGTAACCATCATCACGCATAGCAAATGCAGCATGGACACAACAATAATCAAACTCAATTCCTTGACCAATGCGGTTTGGTCCGCCACCAATAATCATTATTTTTTCGTTATCAGTGGGTTCAGCTTCGCATTCTTCTTCATAAGTTGAATACATATAGGCAGTATCTGTCGCAAACTCCGCTGCACAAGTATCAACTCGCTTATAGACAGGAAATAAATCAAACCCATGGCGAACACGTCGCATTTCTTTTTCCGAAACATCGAGCAACTTGGCGAGTCGTCTATCTGAAAATCCCTTACGTTTCATTAATCTCAGGTCTTCACGCTCCAATTGTCCAATCCCAATACCAGAGAACTCGTTTTCTAACTTAACAATTTCTTCAATTTGAACGAGGAACCAGGGGTCAATGCCAGTCAATCTGAAAACATCATCAATAGTGTAATTTTGACGAAATGCATCAGCCACATAATAAACTCGGTCACATCCAGGAACCTGCAAGTTATGGCGTAGCTGCTCTTTCCAATCATTGCGATCAGTATCTAACATTGGATCAAAACCATCCATACCGGTTTCGAGGCCACGTAGTGCTTTTTGCATTGACTCCTGGAAAGTACGTCCTATCGCCATGACTTCACCAACTGATTTCATCTGGGTCGTTAAGGTGTCATCAGCATTCGGAAATTTTTCAAAATTAAACCTTGGGATTTTAGTTACGACATAATCAATAGATGGCTCAAATGAAGCAGGGGTTCTGCCACCAGTGATGTCATTTTGTAACTCATCAAGTGTATAGCCAATAGCTAACTTAGCGGCGATTTTGGCAATTGGAAAACCCGTGGCCTTAGAAGCTAGAGCGGACGAACGAGAAACACGTGGATTCATTTCAATAACAATCATTCTTCCAGTTTCCGGGTCAACCGAAAACTGAACGTTTGAACCACCGGTTTCAACACCTATTTCACGTAACACAGCCAGTGATGCATTACGCATTATCTGATATTCCTTATCGGTTAAGGTTTGTGCTGGTGCTACTGTGATTGAGTCCCCGGTATGCACACCCATCGCGTCAAAATTTTCAATCGAGCAAACAATGATACAGTTGTCATTTTTGTCTCTAACCACTTCCATTTCGTACTCTTTCCAACCAATGAGTGATTCATCAATCAATAGTTCAGAAGTTGGTGATAAATCAAGTCCTCGGGTACATATCTCTTCAAACTCTTCCCGGTTATATGCAATACCACCGCCAGTTCCCCCCATCGTGAAAGATGGTCTGATAATACATGGAAAACCTACCTCATCGAGTACTCGATGAGCATCATCAAGCGAGTGTGCAATTCCAGCCCGAGGCATATCCAATCCTATTTTTCTCATCGCATTGGCAAACTGCTCTCTATCTTCAGCCTTATCTATTGCTTCACGAGTTGCACCAATCATTTCGACATTATGGATTTCAAGTACTCCTCGCGACGCTAAATCGAGTGCACAATTAAGCGCTGTCTGGCCTCCCATAGTTGGTAAAATAGCATTAGGTTTTTCTTTTTCTATAATTTTTGCGATCACTTCCCAATGTAATGGCTCTATATAAGTTGCATCAGCCATTTCTGGATCAGTCATAATAGTAGCCGGGTTAGAATTAACCAGAATAACGCGATAACCTTCTTCCTTCAGTGCTTTACATGCTTGCGCGCCAGAATAATCAAATTCGCAAGCCTGACCAATAATAATTGGGCCGGCTCCTAAAATTAATATGCTCTCTAAATCATTACGTTTTGGCATTTACAATTACCGTTTTGAAAAATACTTCTCTAGTGTTAAACAAATGCGCTTAGTCAACTTCACCTAAAATGCATTTATCCTATTTATAATTCACTGTCGCAGACTACTTTCTGGCCGACATTAACTCAATAAAGCGCTCAAACAAGGGAGCCGCGTCATGAGGCCCTGGGCTCGCTTCTGGGTGTCCCTGAAAACTAAAAGCAGGCTTATCAGTATGTTCTATTCCCTGCAAACTGCCATCAAATAGTGACTTATGAGTTGCACTTAAGTTTTCAGGCAGTGATGTCTCATCAACAGCAAAACCGTGATTTTGACTGGTGATCATAACTGTTTTATCTTTTAAATTTTCAACTGGGTGGTTAGCGCCATGGTGACCAAACTTCATTTTAACTGTTTTAGCACCACTTGCTAATGCCAGGAGTTGGTGTCCCAGACAAATTCCAAAAAGAGGGATATCAGTTTTTAGAAACTCTTTGATTGCATCTATTGCGTAATCACATGGCTCTGGATCACCAGGTCCGTTTGAAAGAAAAATTCCGTCAGGCTTGAGTGCAAAAACTTGCTCAGCGGGGGTTGTTGCTGGAACGACAGTCAATTGGCAACCGCGATCAGATAACATTCTCAATATGTTCTTTTTAACCCCGAAATCATAAGCAACAACGTGGAATTTCTTTTCTTCCTTAGGTAGAGTTTGATAACCATTTGCTAAACTCCAACTGCTTTCAAACCAGGGGTAAGACTCTTCAACTGTTACTTCTTTAGCCAGATCCATTCCTTTAAGGCCGGTAAAAGCTTTCGCTTTTTCAAGCGCTTCGTTTTCATCGATATTATCGCCGGCAATCAGACAGCCAGATTGCGCTCCTTTATCTCTGAGAATACGCGTTAATTTACGTGTGTCGATATCCGCAATCGCAACCGTGTTGCCCTGTACGAGGAAGTCCGCGAAG
>CBDUHU010000445.1:0-3915 GCA_965366725.1 uncultured Kangiellaceae bacterium | reverse complement strand
AATCTGACGTTCCATATCGAGACGTTCAACTAGAAGTTGGTTCATCTGTATAGTGTAAAAACAGTAATTATTTTTACCATTTCTTTTAGCTTCATACATTGCTATATCAGCATGTTTCAGTAGACTGGTTGCACTATCGCCATCTTCTGGATAAATAGCTATTCCGATACTGATAGAAGTAACCATTTTCTGCTCATTGAGTTCAAATGGAACTGTCAGACTATCGAGCACTCTTTCTAACGTGGGGATAATTGACTCTGCTGTATGTATACGTTCTAAAATGACAGCGAATTCATCGCCTCCCAGACGAGCAAAATTATCTGTGCCTCTTAAAACCTTAGTGAGTCTTTGTGCCACTGATTGGAGTAGTTGATCGCCAACTCCATGTCCCATCGTGTCGTTAATTATTTTAAAACCATCCAGGTCTAAAAAAAGTAGCGCAGTGCGTTCATGGAATCGTTGGGCGAGTTGCAAGGCATGATTTAAATGTTCCTGAAAGAGTGCTCGGTTTGGTAAGCCGGTTAGTTGGTCATAATTGGCAAGATAGCGCAATTGGTTTTCTGTTTTCTTTATCGCCTGGATATTTTTGGTTGTACCAGCTAAAACCAAAGGTGTCCCATATTCGTCTCTTTCAACAATTCTGCCACGTGAAAGTACCCAATTCCAACCATCTTTAACCGGAGATAGCATGCGAAATTGTGCTTCATAATAATTTTCCTGCCCGGATAAATGTCGCTCGATCATATCCATTACCAACTCCTGATCTTCCGGATGTACAGAAGCGAACAGTTTATCAAAGTCAATACGTGTTTCTTTGCTAGAGTTATCATTGAGACCTGTTTTAGTCCTGATCACTTCATTGGTTTTGATTATCCATCGCCATAATTCATCACCGCTTCCCCAGAGTACATCTTTGAGCCTGGCTTCACTGAGTTTGATTGCCTGCATTGTTGCCATTTCATGTTCACGTTTTTTTCTGCGTGAGTAGGCAACAGTTCCAAATGTGCTGATAATAATTATCAGGTAGACAAAGTATGCAATTGGACTTTTCCAGAAAGGAGGATGAACAATAACATTAAGGGTCGCACTCTGTTTACTCCAACGACCATCTCTATTAGTTCCGCGTATGAGCAGCTGATATTTACCATGTGGTAAATGCGTGTAGCTTGCTCTATGTTCATTACCGGGAGAAAGCCAATGTTTGTCAAAACCATCGAGTTTATATTTGAATTGGTTTGCTTCCGGATTTGCATAGTCGAGACTGGCGAAATGGAAGGTAATCAAGGTATCTTCAGGAAAAAATTCAACCGACTTTTCTCCAGCCAAAGGAGAAAAATTTTCTAATGGCTGGTGCAATCGACTAATTCCAGATAGCCTGACTTCAGGAGAGTAATCAACTTGTTTCAAACTATCAGTTTTAAACCGGTAGAGCCTGGTACCACCAATATATAAGTAGTTTTCCCGACTAATAAAAGATGCGCCCGCTGTGTATCTTTCATGATCCTGACTGAGTAATGAAAAGAGCTTAATATCGTCGTCATCCATGTTTATTTGTCCAAAGTGTTTACTGGTTGAAAACCAGAGTTCATTTTTATCTGTTGGAATCAAATTATAGATTTCATTGGAAGGAAGTCCTTGCTTTGTCGAAAAGAACTTAACTTCATTATCGTCTGTAGAATTTAAACTAATTCTATTAATACCTCCGTTTGAAGTTGCAATCCAGATTGTATTTTCGTTTTGTTGATAAATATCATTAATGACATTACCTGACAGTCTATTTTTTTTGTTGGTTGCGTTAAAGGCAACAACTGAGTTATTTGTCAGGTTGACCTGATAAAGCCCCGTTGTTCCTCCGAGCCAAAGATCATTCTGTGGCGATATGTGAATAGCATTAAAATACTCCGACTCAACCGTTAAAGGCGAAGTAGCAGCGTCAAACACCAGTTGATGATTATCCGCAAGTGGGTCGAGTAAATGTACAGTAGAAGCACTACTAGCAACGTAAAACTTTCCGTTTCCTGCGTTGGTCATTGCATAAAAGGCGACCTTTAATAGTTTACCATTGTGGGCTCTGAATTCATTAAAGTGCTTAACTTTTCCATTGACCGTATTTAGCAGGTCAATACCTGAATCAGTCGCCAGCAGTAAATGTTCCTGATCAACCTGCTCTATTGCCCATATGGATCCAGGGTTAATTAAGTTGACGGTAGATTTTAGATTATAAAAATGTTTGATTTCATCATTTTCCGGATTCCATCTCTCAAGGCCTTCTTCGGTTCCCATCCACACATAACCATCTGGTGATTCATTAATAGATAATATGGAAGAACCACTAATTGTAGTTTTATCACCTGGAACTGAACCAATAGTGGTTATATTCAGGCTAGCAGGATTAAAATAGGCAGCACCACCATTGGTTGCTATCCAGATTAATCCAGATAAGTCCTCAGTGATCAATTCAATTGATTGAGCAGGTAACGATGAAGGATCATTTTCTCGGTAGTTCACCCGGTAAGTTTTTTGGTTAACCGGATCAAAAACACTAAGCCCGCTATTCCAGTATCCTATCCAGATTAGCCCCTTTGAATCCTGATATAATGTCCAGATATTATCAGAAGTTAACTTGTTGTTAGAAGATGTTTTGGAATGGTGTAAACTAACCTGACGGGTTTGAGTATTCATTTTAAATATACCAGCACTATCGGCACCAAACCAGATTTCATTGGTTGACAGTTGAATCGCAGAAGTAATATAGCTATTTTCTAAAATCCCGCCCATTTTAGTCAGTTGTTTTGTGTTTAAGTCGACTCTAAACAGTCCGGTGGAAGTACCTACCCACATAAACTTGTCAGCTTCTTGAAGAAATACATATATTCGACCAATCGACTTGTTTTTACTACCATCAGTTTTTTTTTCGCCAAGATCCAGAAAAACCTTTGTTTTCGGATCATAATGGGAAATACCATTTAAGGTGCCAAACCAGATATTTCCCTTGGAGTCTTCGAATATTTCTCTAACATTATTATTGCTTAAGCTGTTTTTATTTTTCGGATCGTGAGTCAGCTTGATTAGTTGATGACTAACTTTTTCCAGTTGATAGAGCCCGAGCGCTGTTGCAAACCAGATATTTCCTGAACTATCTTCCAGAGTTGTATAAACATAAGTATCAAGTGGTGATATTTCGCTATCAGTTTGGTTGATGATGGGAATGAACTGGTAACCATCGAATAATCTGGCACCACTGCTGGTACTGAAAAGTAAATAACCATTGCTTAACTGTTCAATATGACTGATAAATTCCGAAGGAATATTAATTTCTTTCGGAAGTCTTTTAACCTGAATTTCTCGACCAGAAAGACTATCTGGTATCAGAATCAGGCAGATGATAATTAATAAATTGAAAGCTTTCAGAAATCGCCTCAGAAGCAATATTGCTCTAATAACCAGCGAACAAAATATATCTCTAATTGCGATGCTGGTTCTGGTGAAAATTTGATACCTTCCGAAAAGTATAGACTAGCCTTTTAGCTTTTACTAAAAATGCAAAATAATCATGGGGTGAATATTACCAATGATATTATTGAGCAACATAGGTCATATTTTATGGCTGATTATGCTTGTCTTTATATTTAGTTTATTGTTAGTTGATTATCATCAAATTGAAATGTTTTGTCGGTGTTATATTTTTATTAAGTCTGGTCTATTGAGTATTTTGGACTGATATTTGTAAGCAAGCTGATGGGATCTCTGGTATGCATGATTTGTCTATTCTCGCGATTATCTGGATTAGTGTTTTTGTCGCTTCCTATCTTGCTCACAAAACAAGATTAACCCCTGTTTTATGGTATCTTTTTTGTGGTGCTTTAATGGTTAACACTGGCATACTTCCGCAGGAAATGCCGGTATTTATTACCG
>CBDUHU010000444.1:0-3961 GCA_965366725.1 uncultured Kangiellaceae bacterium | reverse complement strand
AATGAATTGCAGATTCAACAGGTTAATCAGGAGTTTAATCAGGTTGCTGAAGCATTTTCCAGGCAGTATGAAACACTCAAGACGACGGTTCAATTAGACCAGAATATGTCAGATTTTGTGAGTAATGCTAACGAACATTATCACTCATATAACACTGCGGTAATAGAAATGTTTGCTGCTAAACAGGGATTATTAAAAGCCCAGGCAAAAGCGAATGAAGAGTTGCGGGTTTTAAGTAATCTAGTTGATGATGCGGGTGCATTTTTGTTAGATGTGGTATGGACTGAATATGGCGATGATGATAAAAACCGAGAAATTATGGAGGGGGTTCAGGCCAGGTTAGATGGTTTGATCATTGGATTATTTAATGTGGTTGATGAGATTAATCGTTCAACAGATCTGGAGTATCTGGAACAGTCAGAAGATGCTATTCGAGAATCGATTAGCGGTATTAAAGTTAGAAATAATCATGCTGAAACAATACTCGCAGATTTAAAAGGTCGGGAAACATGGCAATCATACTTACAAATTATTGAAGATATCAGTTTACGTATTGCCGGAGAGAATAGTTTATCTGCACAGAAAATTATTCAGATTGAGCAAACGCAACTGGCGAGAGAACGTCTAAACGAGTCAGAAGTGGCGGTAAAGAATGTTGTTGTTGAATTTGACCAGTTATTATTGGCAGCAGATTCATTGTTTAATAGAAAACAGAAGGGAGTTCTCGAAACCGTATCCTTTGGTAGCCAGCTTGCCATTATTGGTTGGGTTGTTCTGATTTTGCTCGCGTCACAAAACTTTAATTCAATGAGAAAATCCATTAAAAAGAAAATGGCTGACTTGGCAAAATTAAATTCAACCGGTGAAACCCTGGCTTCACTGCTTGATAAGAATAAGGCATTGGAAGAGGTATTAGCTGCAATGCATGAACAAGTTGGTGTTGCTCAAGGTTCTGTTTATCTGATGAATGAAGAACAAAAGCTGGAAGTTAAGGCTTTTTACCCACCCAAACAAATTAATAGTGATATCAAGCCTGCACAGTTCTCTTTAGGAGAAGGTGTACTTGGACACTCGGCTAAAGAGAAAAGTATCATTTTTGTTCCTAATACGGCAAAAGATAAAAATTTTGTTAGCCAGAAAGAGTCTCTGCCATCGGCGTTACTCTGTGTTCCCCTGGTAGACAAGGATGTATTGATAGGCGTTATGAATTTTTCAGGAGACGTCAAAAATGTTAGTTTTGAAGATAGTGATTATGAGTTTGCTTCATCGATAGCCAGGTTACTGGTGACCACCATTAAAAATATTCGAATGCGTGAAACCATTGAAGAACAAAATAGAACTTTAGAACAAAAAGTGCGGGAAAGAACATCTGAATTACGGCAGAAAAATGAAGATATAGCTGTCATGATGGCTAACTTACATCAAGGTTTATTTACCATCATGGCTGGTGGAGTTGTTCACCATGAGTATTCAAAATACTTGGAAAATATACTTGAAACGAGTCATATCGCTAATCGCAATTTTATGGATCTTTTATTTTCAGATACTAGTCTGGGGGTCGATGAGACTAATCAGCTTTCAACTGCTGTTGATTCTCTCTTAGGTTCGGATGAAATGATGTTTGACTTTAATTCACACCTGCTGGTTAACGAAGTTGTAATGAATGTTGCTGAAGGTAAACAAAAAGTCATTGAGCTTGACTGGGTACCCATTGTCGATAAAGAAAGTGATGAAATTGAAAAGATAATGGTGACGATTAAGGATGTTACAGAGTTAAGAGCTTTACAGTTAGAAGCGGAAGCACAGAAGAAAGAACTAGAAATAATCGGCCAGATACTCTCAATTTCTATGGATAAGTTTGATGAGTTTATTAGTACTTCCTATGATTTTATTGAAGAATGTCGTCAGCTGATAGCTGAAACTGATAACAAAGAACTAGATACTGTTGCGCATCTTTTTAGAAATATGCACACGGTCAAAGGGAATGCCAGAACTTATGGTTTTAAGTTTATTGCTGACTCAGTTCATCAGGTAGAACACACCTATGATGAACTGAGAAAAGTTGAAGACAAAAAATGGTGTCCTGAAGAGTTACTTGAAGAGCTGATTGTTGCCGAAGCCGACATTCAAAGTTATGAGAAAATAGCACAAGAGAAATTGGGAGGTTTGTTAACTGCAGCAGGTGAGCCGGAACAATCTGTAAGTGGAGTTGTTCAACAACTGATTGATGAAGCGGTTAACTTTGATCTGAGTTCTATTGAGCAACCAATCAAAAAATGGGTAGCTAATGCTTATAGCGAGTTAGCAACAAACCTTGCAAAGCCAATTGATAATGTGATTCAACCGGTTATTGAGTCTGCTTATTCGCTGGCAGAACAATTAAATAAAGAAAAGCCGTTAATCGAAATTGAAGATGGCGGAGTACTGATTAAACAAAAAAATCATCGTTTGCTTAATGATGTGTTTATGCATGTTTTCAGAAACGCAATGGATCACGGGATTGAATCACCAGATGAAAGAGTTGCTATCGGAAAACAACCACGAGGATTAATTAAGATGATCACTCAGGTAAATAATAACCGAATTGTCTTTGAATTGAGAGATGATGGTAAGGGAATAGCGATTGAGCATCTTTATCAAAGTGCACTAGAAAAAGGGATCTATAAAGATAACGAGGCTCGGCCTGAGGCTCAGACTATTGCTAATTTGGTTTTTCATTCGGGTTTTTCTACCGCAGAGGCGGTAACTGATATTTCCGGACGTGGAGTTGGAATGGATGCGGTTAAACAGTTTCTAATAAAAGCAGGTGGGGAAATTCAGATCATATTAGATGAAGGGGAAGAAAGTGCGGAATACCGTAGTTTTTCCACTAGAATCACATTGACTGGAGATACATATTTGCCGAAGATTTTTACTACTTGATATAACAGTTTTAGCAATACTTCCATTGTTAAAGATAGACGATTGAAAACACCTGTTATTACTGTGAGCTCTTTTTATGCAGATATTTCGATTTGAGCTATATTAGTTATATCCCGAGCTTATTATTAAATGATTAATTTTTTGGAGTGCAGTTTCCTGCTTTGATAATGAATATATTCTCATTGGTTATTTCTTTTCTTCTAGGGGCTGGAGTTGGTGCGCTGGTCATGATGATTTTTGCCAGACGAACTAAGGCAACCATGATTGAAGAGCAGTTAGTACTTAAAGAAGAGTTGTCGCATAAGGTTGATGTGATTCAAGTGGAAGCTTTACAAAGCGAGTTAGAAGAGAGATTAAAAGAATTTCAACATCAGTCTGAACAATTTGAAACAGATAAAAATGACACTATTCAAAACATGGAAAGTGAAAGGGAAAATATTGTTCATTCGCTCAATGCGCAAATCGAAACACTCAGGGAGAATAAAAACCAGTATGATTCTGAAATAAAAAATGATTTAGGACAAATTCAAAGTCAATTAGCTGAGCTTTCTGAAATTATGATGACTTTTGAACGTTGGCATGATTCTCTTACCGAGCTGATGGGACATAATAAAGCAATGAGCCAACAAAATGATCAATTCTCTAATATCGTTAAACAGATTGTAATTTTAGCGTTAAATGCAGCGATTGAAGCGGCTCGTGCTGGTGAATTTGGTCGAGGGTTTGCAGTGGTTGCTGACGAAGTAAGGGCCTTAGCGCTAAGATCTCAAGAGTTAAGTACAAGTTATCGAGAGAATTTATATAAAAATGATATTCTTACAACCACCACCTTCCAGGATATCCAGGCTAGCGGAAAAATGATAGTGACTGAATTGACCACCGCCAAGGGTCAGGTAGATTCCTGTATCTCAAAAATACATGAGGTCGGCTAAATGACCGGGGTTGCGTTACCAGAGGTTCTTTCCAGCATGTTTGACAACAGTCTGGAGGCTTCTTTAAAAGAAGTGCTACCTAACGATAATTGGCAATTTTCCACTAC
>CBDUHU010000443.1:0-3965 GCA_965366725.1 uncultured Kangiellaceae bacterium | reverse complement strand
GGATGGAAATTAGTCAGATCCTCTGGTTAACTTTTTCCATTTTATTGATTTCTGGAGGAATTGCTTTAATTATCAATTCTCTTGAGCCTGCTGGTTTAAACCAATCGTCTCAGCAACTGAACTAAGTTGTGAGCAAACAATCTCTACTTGGCTATCGCAAACTTTTAAGGATGTAACAGATGAATTTGTACAGCAATAACAACGGTTCTTTGTCCCCGCTATGGTTTGTGATTCTTTTGACCTGCTTATCTTTTTCTGTATCAAGCCGTGAGGTTTATAAAGAACGATCGATTTATCGTAATGTGGTAATTACAGAGGAAGATAATTTACGTTGTATGCGTTTTGAAACTCGGCGTAAAAAAATTACCAACCAGGCCTGTATTGATCTTGAAGATGAACAAAGGCTGGTGTTTGAGTATGCTCATGGTGTATTGGCTGGTTATGCGATTAAACCTAAACCAGAGCGGATTCTAATTATTGGGCTCGGAGGTGGCGTATTGTCTAATGTGATGCAACAGATATCCCCAAATGCCGAAATAGTGAGTGTTGATATTGATCCGGTTGTTGTTAAATTAGCCAGGAAATACTTTAATTATCAGGAAAATGAGAAAGTTAAAACGGAAATTAAAGATGGCCGAGTGTTTGTTAAGCGCGCGCTGCTGAAAAAGGAAAAGTATGACTGGATTATCCTTGATGCATTTAATGGTGATTATATTCCTGAGCACCTTATGACAAAAGAGTTTCTTATCGAAGTTAAAAGTCTGTTAACCAAAGGTGGAATTTTAAGCGCAAATACTTTTAGTAATAGTAAACTTTATGACTATGAATCAGTTACCTACCAAAATACCTTTGGTGATCTTCAGATTTATCAAGCGCCAACTAAAGGAAATCGAGTGATTTTTGGTTGCAATTGTGAATCGTTCAAATCTTTTCCCGCTTTTTCTGAAGCCTTAAAAAGTAACATGTTGAAATATAAAGTTGACCCTGAAACAGTGTCAGGGCGTATCAATAATCGTATAGACTGGGACACCCAAAGTCCGCAATTAACCGATCAATATTCGCCTGCTAACTTGCTTAAACGAAGTGATTAACCAAAAGTGCAGTAATCTCGCATAAGTAGTTCATGGAGAGTTCTGGTTTTAAAAATGAGCGGCAAGCTTATGCGAATGTTTTTTTACTCTATCGCATGGCAGAGAATTGGGCTGGGGTGGTATGAGCTATGGTTCTAAACTCCCTTGTCATATGAGCCTGGTCACTGAAGCCAAACTGCAATGCCACATCGACCAAATTTGCTGGTGAATTTTTACGTAGATATTGTAAAGTTCTTTGAACGCGTATAATGCGCTGGAAGTGTTTTGGTGTCATGTCCAGCCGGGTACGAAATAAACGTTCGATTTGGCGTTGGCTCAGTGGGTTTTTGTGTTCTAGCTCGCTAAGTTTAGTATTACTGTTGAGTTGATATAATGCCGATTCAAGTGAGTCGGGCATCAACTCGTTGAGATTCATCTGTTGTTCAAACCACAGTTGAATATATTCGATGCGCTTTTCATGTCGATATTCAGTTTGCAGTATCGCACCTAGTGTTTTTAGTTTGGCATGAAATTCAATCGAGACGTCAGCTTCATTAATTTGTTCATGGTGCTTGCCCCATATGCTATATCCTATGGCGGGGTGAAAGCGTATACCCGCTATGTGCGAGCCCGGTGGCATAACAATGGAACAGGCATGCTTTTGATTGGGTAAGACGAAAATACCCCGGGTAAAAGTTTGACCTTGTAACTCTATTGGTTCACCAAGATTGAATAAAAAACCACTGCCTGCATCACCATAAAGAGGCTTCGTGATTGCCTCTTTATTGGAGTTGGAGGTAGATGCCGACCATATGCCTTGTACTGCGGCAGACAGGAGTCCACTTGGTTGTATGAGTTTAAAGTTAAAAATAGCGTTCATATCAATTGTGTAATGTGATTATCTCATAGAGCCGACAGCAGGTTTAAATGCTTTAGCTATTCTATTCCACGCGTTGATGGCATTCACTGCAATGGTTAAATCAACTATGGCCTGCTCACCTAAAACCTCAAGCGCTTGTAGATAAGTCGAATCGTCGACGCTCTTACCAGCGGTTAGATGTTCAGACCATCCTAACGCAGCCTGTTCTTGTTGGGAATAAAATGGCATCCCCTGCCAAGCATTGAGTCCGATTAAACGTTCATGGCTTTCGCCTTGCTCTAGCGCATCGTGACTGTGCATATCGATACAAAAAGGGCATTGATTGATTTGTGATATGCGTAGTTTAACTAATTCCCACGTTGCTAATGGCAAGGTTTTAGAAACAGTGAATTGCTGGGTTAGATAAGCTTCTTGTTTCATCAATATCTGCAATGCCCTGGGTGCTAATCTGACATAATCTGCACGTTGACTCATAACAGTTCTCCTCAATAAACGATACAAACAAGATAAGCGTTTAATTCGATAGGGTATTGAAGATTTTCGACATTATTAAATTGGGTTATGGCGACTTTAGGCATGAGTACCCAATTCCTGCAGCTAATTGATCAATATTCATCTGCCAACTTGTTTAAATAAAGTGATCAATCGAAGGCGCCATGATCTCGCATAAGCTGCTCAATATTTTCAGCAAATTTTCGGTAACCTGCAGCGTTTAGATGAATTGGGTCAGACTTGTATTTTGCACTTTTGAGTAATTGTGACAAGATATCTTTATCAAAGGCCAGGTTATGGGATTCAGCGAGTTCTGAATAGTAGGGCGCACTGCTTGAAAATAGTTTCTTTTCTGGCACTCCGATTAAAATAATCGGTATGTTGCGCGACTGTGCAATCTGGATCATCCTGGACAGGTTGCTACGAATAGTCGCGGGTGGATGATTTCTTAAAATATCATTGCCGCCTTCTAATAGAACAACGAGTTCGGGGTTGTATTGATCAAGTGTCCTGGCAAAACGCTTAACGCCCTGAGAAGTGGTTTCGCCCGAAATTCCGGCATTGATCACGGTAAAACCAGTTAACTCTTCGAGAACTGCTGGATAGCTTGCGTGTTTTTCAACACCAATACCGTAAGTGAGGCTATCTCCAAACGCTAAAATAGTTGCATCCGGATCAAGAGGAGTTAATTTTGTTGTGCTATCACAGCCAATTAATAAACAAACCAATAGGCCTAAAAGCCAAAATTGATAATTCTTCATGGGTTAACTTCGTACCGGTATAAACTGATTCTGTGTTTTGTCAGCATAACATAGTTAAAGAGTTGTTTAGAAAAAGCCACTCATTGCGAAAGCAGTAGGTAAGAAATTCTTCAAGCGCTGATTCACTAGTGAATTAGCGCTTGATTGACAGGCTCCTAATCGTTGACATTTTTCTAGTTTTATTTCCGCGTTATTTTAAATATTTATTGTAAAATAGTAACAAAAAGTAAAAATACGCTGATCCTGCCATTTAATTCAGATATCTTTGTCTTCTTAAAATCCGAACGAAACATTCGTTAGCATTTCAATCAGTTTAAGGAGTAATAGATGTTCAATCTGAACAATCTAAAAAGTATAGCTACAGCAGGGGTTATCGCACTTTATTCAATTTCCGCGGTAACCAGTGTTGCAGCAGCAAACAACCCTGAAAAAGTAACAGAGGTTGAGGGGATCAGTGAATATCAGCTTGATAATGGACTAAGAGTCCTTTTGTTCCCAGATCAAACTAAAGAAACCGTTACTGTTAATATCACTTATCATGTTGGTTCCAAACATGAAAACTATGGTGAAACAGGAATGGCTCATTTACTTGAGCATCTGGTGTTTAAGGGGACACCGAGACATAAAGATATTCCGAAAGAACTAAGTTCACATGGAGCACGTCCAAACGGAACTACCTGGACCGATCGAACAAACTACTTTGAGACTTTTGCTGCAACTGACGAAAATATCAATTGGGCGCTTGATATGGAAGCTGACAGA
>CBDUHU010000442.1:0-3973 GCA_965366725.1 uncultured Kangiellaceae bacterium | reverse complement strand
TGCTTTTTCGCTTTATCTAGTTGGTTGTCGTTCTCATAAAACCAACCTAACCAGCTATAAGACTCTGCATCAAGCGCTAACTTCTCTATACTTGATTCAATAAATAATATTGCACTTTTATAATCTGCTAGCTTGTTATAAGTCTCAAATATATTATTAACATAGAGGGGATTCTCTGAATTAATTATTTGTGATAATTTAAAGAACCTGAGTGCCTCAGTATAATTTTCTTTATCAAAATAAAATAAGCCCGTATAATTATACAAGGCTTCTTTTTTGCTGTTATCATCTATTCCCTTTGAATAAGCACTTGCTCCATCAAAATTAATTTTTTCGCTTAACGCTGAATAAATTTCTTTAGTTTCTTCTGCTTCCCGATTAGTCCAGAGAGATAGCAGATATGAGCATTCTTCTCCGATAAAACTAGTAAACTTTGCTTGATGACTGGTACCGTCAATATTCCAGAGATAAGCGTAACTTTCGATTTTTAATTTATTTTGACTAACTTGTGTCGTTTTTATCATACTTTCATTTGGAAAGTTGATCCCTAGCTGATGAAACAATGCCGACTTTATTGCATCATCATGGGGACGATTGCTCTCATAACAAAAAGGAGTGATATGAAAGAAACCATGTTGACCAATCTCTCCACCAACCTCTGCTTGAGGATAACTAGCTTCAAGATCTGCCCATAATATCCACTCTGAATCTGACAGATCTATAGAAAAACCATATTCTGAATCAAACTCACCAAATGGCTGTTTACCATCAACTACTGATATTTTTTGCTGATCTTGAAGCTGGAATCCGGAAATTAGTTCTTCAAATTCTGCACTATGCCTATCTTTATTTTTGTAAGCAGTCCATGAAACCAATTGAAAAACAAAACCTCTAGTTTCATATATCCAATAGCGATAACTGATTTTCTTATTCGATACACGTGCGTCGATTTGCATATACAAACCGCTCATACCGTTAAGTTCTTTTTCACTGCGTTCTATCACAGTAACACTTGTAGCAGAACTATCGAGATTAGTTTTTACCAAATCCTCCAGATCATCACGAGTAAAGTTACCAACGCCTAATGATTCAGCAATGATCATAAAAAATATTTGCGGGTTAGATTTTTTAATCGCGACTGAAGCAACATCTTCAAACGCTTTATAATTAACATCAACATATTTTGTAGCAGGACTTGTATAGTTGAAGTTCAACTCATTAAAAGTATAGTTTTTAGCAAAACTCTGGGGTTCTTCTGTGTATTTATCCAACTTTTTGATAGTTGAAGAAATAGTCCCGTAGCCAGATAATGAGAGGATAACGCCACCAATAATGAGAGTCGATATTGCTTGCTTTCGACCCTGGTTAAAATCACTATTATGTTTATATTGTAATAAACCGATTACTGCTAAAACCGTTGCGACCAGTATTATTTTAATACCAACATTACGCGTTAGTTCAGCTAAAAACAAAAACTCTCCATGAAAATTTTTAGCTAGGACAATGACAAGCCAGCCCGTTAAAAGTACCGCAAGAGAAACAACACACAAATTGCTAGTTTCTTTGCGTCTCACTAATAATAAAGATTTAATAATTGCAGTTACAAAAATAATACCCATGATCACCACACCGGTGAGACGTTCCGGGGTCAATTCAGTCGAAGAACCGATATTAGCAAGTAGTGTTGGAGAAACAATTAAGAATAAAAATGCGATAAGGTATTTTGAAACGGCCCAACAAAAATTCATATTCATCCACTAAAGTAGTTTCTGACAACGAATAAAGATGTGCTCTATTTGGGATTCTGTAAGCTGCACTCAACATCCAGTGTCGTATAGCTGTTATTTACACTGGCAATAAACCACTGCCAGTGTAAATATACCTGCTCCTACTAATTAGAAGCAAGCATTGTAATTATTTATTTAACCTGAGCGTCAAGCTCACCACTGGCGTATTTTTCAAACATTACTTCCAGAGACAAGGGTTTAATTTTGCTCGCGTTACCTGCCGTGCCAAATGCTTCATAACGGGCAACACAGATATCTTTCATCGCCTTGGTAGAAGCAGACAAATATTTCCGTGGATCAAAATTTGAAGTGAGTTCTGACAGGTTTCGACGAATCGCACCAGTCGAAGCCAACCGAAGATCAGTATCTATATTAACTTTACGCACACCATGTTTAATACCTTCACAGATTTCTTCAACAGGCACACCATAAGTTTCTGGAATTTCACCACCAAATTCATTAATTACTTTCAACCACTCTTGCGGCACAGAAGAAGAGCCATGCATTACCAGATGGGTGTTTGGTAAACGCTGGTGAATTTCTTTAATTCGGCTAATCGCAAGAACATCACCTGTAGGTGGTCGGGTAAATTTATAAGCACCGTGGGATGTACCAATGGCAATTGCCAACGCATCTACATTGGTTTTCTTAACAAAATCGGCAGCTTCTTCAGGATCAGTCAGCATTTGTTCCATACTCAACTTGCCTTCTGCACCAATTCCGTCTTCCTCTCCAGCTTCTCCGGTTTCTAATGAACCCAGACAACCTAACTCTCCTTCAACTGAAACACCACATGCATGTGCCATTTCAACGGTTCGGCGAGTCACATCAACATTATATTCATAACTGGAAGGTGTCTTACCATCTTCTCCAAGTGAGCCATCCATCATAACCGAGGAAAAACCTAATTGAATTGAACGCTGACATATTGCCGGACTAGTACCATGATCCTGATGCATTACCACAGGTATATGAGGAAATTCCTCAATTGCGGCCAGTATTAAGTGACGAAGAAAAGGCGCACCAGCATACTTTCGCGCTCCAGCAGAAGCCTGTACCATTACCGGGCTATCCGTCTGGTCAGCAGCTTCCATGATTGCCCGCATTTGCTCCAGATTGTTAACATTAAATGCAGGAACGCCATATTGAAACTCAGCAGCGTGATCGAGCAATTGTCTCATTGATATTAATGCCATTTTATTCTCTCCGTTTTACTATCTTTTATATTATTAATTCAGGTTAGCTCAATTTTGCGCTGCGCGCTGCTCAAGAATATCAACGGCAGGTAATTTCTTTCCTTCAAGAAATTCCAGAAACGCCCCACCACCAGTAGATATATATGAAACTTTATCTTTAATACCAAATTTATCAACCGCAGCTAATGTATCTCCACCACCAGCGATTGAAAAAGCATTACTTTCAGCAATTGCCTGAGCAATTTTTTGCGTTCCCTGTGAAAACTGTTCAAATTCAAAAACACCAACCGGTCCATTCCAAACGATAGTTCCAGCATTTTTCAGGATCTCGCACAAATAATCCGCAGTTTTAGGACCAATATCAAAAATCATATCATCATCAGCCACTTCTGTGACCGCTTTTAATGTTGCGGGCGTGGCTTCCGAAAAAGCTTTTCCAACAATTACATCGCTTGTTTGAGGAATTTCGCCGTTATTATCAACGGCTGTTTTCGATAATTTTCTTGCCTGTTCCACAAGATCCATTTCGACCAGAGAGTTTCCTACAGAGTGACCTTCAGAGGCAATAAAAGTGTTAGCTATCCCTCCTCCAACAATAAGCTGATCGACGATATCAGATAGAGATTCCAACAGGGTTAACTTAGTAGATACTTTGGAACCACCAACAATTGCAACCATCGGTCTGGCCGGTTTATCAAGCGCTTTACCTAAAGCATCCAATTCCGCCGCAAGCAGTGGGCCAGCGCAGGCTACAGGTGCATATTTAGCGACTCCATGGGTTGATGCCTGGGCTCTATGGGCAGTACCAAAAGCATCCATAACAAACACATCACATAAATTAGCATATGACTTTGCTAATTGATCATCATTTTTCTTTTCACCAACATTACAACGTACGTTTTCAAAAACAATGACTTCTCCCTCAATAGGGTCCACACCATTAAGATAATCTTTAGCCAGCTTAACAGGAACATCAAGAAGCTCCTGCAG
>CBDUHU010000441.1:0-3979 GCA_965366725.1 uncultured Kangiellaceae bacterium | reverse complement strand
TGCCTGCACAAATTATAGATGGTAAACAAATCGCCGCTGATTTACATGAAACAAACGAGGCACTTGAATTACAAAATGTAGAACTTGATTTGGCAAGAAAGCAAGCAGTTGAAGCGAGCCGGGTAAAATCAGAATTTCTAGCCAATATGAGTCACGAAATAAGAACCCCGATGAATGGCGTTATTGGTTTCACCAATTTATTATTACGCACTAATCTTGGCGTTAAACAAACTGATCATCTGAATACCATTAAAAAATCGGCTAACAATTTATTATCAATTATTGATGACATCCTTGACTTCTCCAAAATTGAAGCAGGAAAAATGGATCTTGAGAAAAGCTCTCTTAGCATTAACGATTGTGTCGATGAGGTTCTTAACTTACTTGGACCAACTGCTCAGGCAAAAAATATTGAATTAATCGGAATTGTCTATCAGGATGTTCCTGAATATTTATTGGGGGACTCGGTTAGAATATCGCAAATTCTGACTAACCTGACAAATAACGCAATAAAATTTACCCAACAGGGTAATGTTCAAATTCGAGTAATGCTGGATGATGAAACACCTCAATCTGTGCGTCTTAGAATTAATGTAACAGATACAGGTATTGGCTTATCTGAAGAACGTCAGAAAATATTATTCCAGGCATTTACTCAGGCAGATACAACAACCACACGGCGCTTCGGTGGTACTGGTTTGGGCCTGGTCATTTCTAAAAAACTGGTTGAATCAATGAATGGTCGTATCGGTCTTGAAAGTGAAGAGAACGTTGGATCAACATTTTGGTTTACACTTGAGCTTGACAAAGATCCTGACGATAACAAGACTCTCGACTTCGGTTTCCCAGGTCGAAAAATACTACTTCATGATTACAGCCAAACATCGCAACTGGCGTTACAGCATACTTTAACTCGATGGAATACAAAAGTAGAAACCTGTGAAAACCTTGAGTCTCTTGCCGATTTAGCAAACTTGAATAAACAGCAAAATAAAAGTATTCACTTGATTTTAATTGGGGGTTATCAAAGCTACGAATACCAACAAGAATTTAGCCAATTAAACAATATAGCCAAGTCTCTGAGGATCCCCTTAATCGTTCTTCTAAATACGTCCGACGAAGGTGTTATCAAACAATTTGCGGATCTTGGTATTACCGATTATCTAACAAAACCAATTATCCGGCGTAAGCTCTACAAAGCACTATTAAAATGGTTTGATATCGGTAAACAGGCTCAGCTAGAAAAACCATTAAGAGTAAATGAACTCCTTGAGGAAGAATCTGGATACTCAAAAATTCTCTGTGTAGATGATAATGAGGCGAACTTAAAGCTAATAGCTGAATTACTATCAGAGTACAATGTAAAAACAACTCTTGCAATAAATGGAAAAGAAGCAGTAATTGCCACAAAACGAGAGGAGTTTGATCTGATATTTATGGATATTCAAATGCCGGAAATGGATGGTATTGAAGCCACAAGGCATATCAGAAAACAGAAAAGCCAACGAACACGAGTGCCCATTATTGCACTGACGGCACACGCAATGAAGGGAGAAAAAGAAAAACTACTCAATGAAGGGATGGACGATTACCTGACAAAACCTATTAGTCAGACACAACTAGAAAAGACTATTCGAAGATGGACCCGAAAACAACTGGTTTCAATCATAACTAATCAGAATGATTCCATCATGGCAGATAATAATGAACATATCGCTGAATCACACTCAACAAAAATTGAATCAATGGGTACAAATAAATCCAGCAATAAGACTAATATTATTGACTGGCAACTCAGCTTAAAAGTTGCTAATCAGAAAGTCGATTTAGCCCAGGATATGCTATCAATGTTAGTTAAGAGTTTTGACCAGGCAAGATTAGAAATAGTGAGTGCATTTAATGACGAGAACCTGGAGGAATTACTACAACAAATCCACAAACTACATGGTGCAACAGCTTATTGTGGAGTTCCTATGTTAAAACAAACTGCATTCGAATATGAAACTGATCTAAAACAAAACGGTATTAACCAGCTTACCAAGCTTTACCAAAAACAATTGATGGAAGCAATCAAACTGGTTGAAGGAGAGTCTGTTAACTTTCTCAGTTAATTTTATTGGTGGTGCAGAGATAATTCGACCAGAATAAGATAAATCACATATCCATCACCTATAATAATTCCTGGCGTTATCGACGCCCAAATATTTGGTGTGGCGAAAAGAAGGTGAAAAAACCAGGGAAAGATAACCAATATGGCAGAGCTGATTAAAAATGTTGCCAGGCGGGGATAATTAAAAGACTTCAGATTTTGATAAATATAATAAACCAATTTTTTCAAAATTAATGTTGAAACAAAAGCATAAGTCCCCTGCACTATTCCAGCAAGAATAAAATTACTTTCCCCCAGTGAATAATTAATCCATCCAGCCCAACTGCCATATCCAATAAATGCCAATACTGGAGCTAAAATAGAAACTAACTTTATAATTCTTCTATCAGTGCGCATGAAATAATATCCGAATTTGATGCTTCTGCCAGGCAATTCTCTGTAATATAACTAAGCCGTCTTAGCTTTTTGCTAATAACTAATTGATTAATACTCTTAGTGTGGGCTTCCTTTCTATTCATATTAACGCCAACTCCAGGCTCTTTACTATCACCAGCCAGATGAAAACCAGTCAATATATCATGTGCAGAAATATTATCCCCATTTGCTCCCCTGATAAAAGATTCAAACTTTAGTTTTCTTTTTAATAATGTCTGTTCTGTTTGTATTGCACTGGAAGATATGAAAAATTGATTTTCTGTAGAATAATCATAACGCTTAATTTCATTCTGTTTCCAGCTAACCCGTTTAGTATTTTCCTGGTTGATTATCAGTAAATCAAAGGGGTTATAAAAAGATTTGTCGCTAGATATTATTTTGTTTTCAATATCAGGCAAGCTTCTAGATTGAAGCAACCACGGAATAATTTCACCACGGCTCCTCGAGGTATCAATTCTCGGTTCCTGATATCGATTAAGCAAGGCAATGACGATGCCCTGATCGTTAAATCCAAACCAGGTTCCCTGAGACGCAGTATCCACGGGATAAACGTAATTAACATTACTCTCGTTACAATAACCGCGATATAACGTGCCTGTTTCATGACGGCTCCGATGTTCATCCCTGTTCATGGTAACAATTAGTGATTCATTTTCATTTCTAAAAAGGCTAAGCGTGCACATCGGCGGAACTTTCTCTTAAAAATGTCGCAGTACTCGGCGCGATTCCAATATGTTCTGGTAGAAAAACTCCCGAGACTCTGGCGACCAGTTTTACGTAAGCCATATGGTGGATGGTATGATTGATTAAATATAATAATTCTCTTTCCAGACAGGATTCAAATGACTGTGTGACAGTTTGAAAACAATCAATTTCGGAATAAACCTCTAGCCGTTGCTGGTTAAGTTCCAGCGTATCGAGCCAATTCATTAAGAATTGTATTTTTTCATGCGCAAGTTGGTAATCAACTTCAATAGGGCTTTCACGATTGCGTTGATTATAATCGACCACTTTTAATTCTAAACCATTGTGTAGTGCTAAAAAATGATCAACTATATGTCTTACATGACGGCCGACACCTTTGCTTTGATATAATTCCCCCCCCTTAAACGAAGGTAATTCTTTCGCACATTCAATTACTTCAACAACTTGGTTTAGTGCACTTTTCACAGCTTTAAGCAACATTTTGATTGATGTCCCATTTTTTCTTAAACGCTTTCGCTCCAGAAAGGCCAAGATACCGGTTTAAATATTTATCAGGAGCACACCTCAAATCTACCATGATTAATCCATCAAGTGACTCATTAAAATTATGATTTAACGAAAAAGAAATAAACCGCCCATTTAACGCCAGATAATGTCTGATTAAAATAGGAATTGACTTACCATTATCAATTCTACCAAGAAGCTTATTGATAAAAGGTATATCTGAGC
>CBDUHU010000440.1:0-3980 GCA_965366725.1 uncultured Kangiellaceae bacterium | reverse complement strand
GTTTCTCCAGTGGGTCGCAGATACCCAATTAGCTTCGGTAGCCACACAAGCAAACGAAAAAGGAATGCCAGTTGGACTTTATCTTGATTTAGCCGTTGGCTGTGATGGCAATGGCGCAGATGTATGGGCTAACCGCTCAGCCTATGTTTCCGGAGGCTCGGTGGGGGCACCGCCAGATGCAACTAATTTGTTAGGACAGGATTGGGGATTAACCCCTATCAACCCGCTTAGTCTGAAAGAACATGGTTATCAGGCTTTAGTAAAGTCTTTGAGAAGCAATATGCGCCACGCTGGTGCATTACGTATCGACCATGTTCTAGGCTATATGCGTCAGTATTGGGTTGCACCGGGTAAAAAAGCCAATGAGGGCATTTATATATCTTTTCCTTTCGAGGAAATGTTACGAATTATAGCGCTTGAATCACGTCGCGCAAAATGTGTTGTTATCGGAGAAGATCTGGGAACGACTCCGCAGGGATTTGGCGAAATAATGGCTACTGCGGGACTGCTTTCTTATCGGGTTCTATTTTTTGAACGTTGGGAAAGTGGACTATTTAAACGCCCGGAAAACTATCCGGAACAATCCATGGTAACCGTTTCAACTCACGATCTGCCCACACTGGCCGGATGGTGGTGTGGCAATGATCTTAACTGGCGTCAACAACTTAAATTGTATCCGGATCTAGCAACCGAACAGAACGAAAGCAATGCAAGAGTGACTGATCGACAACAGTTGCTCTCTGCATTAGTTGATATGGATCTTATTTCAGAAAATGATTTTCCGGAAACCTCTCCAGCAAAAATCAACCAGGCATTACCGGAAGCCGTACAGAAGTTTCTAGCGAAGGCTCCTAGCCAGATTCAATTAATCCCGCTAGAAGATGCATTGGGAATGACTGAGCAGGTAAATATTCCAGGGACAATCGATGAGCATCCAAACTGGCTGCAAAGACTACCATTAAACAACAATGAGATTTGGCAACAACCGCATATGAAAAACCTGCTAAGAGCAATGCAGCAGGAACGACCGGGAGGAAAAATACTGGTTAAAGATACTAGTGAAAAAATTGCCTGAGAAGTTAAATAGTAACGGTTTAAGCTTATTCGTTTATCACTGGTGTATCACTTTATTGATGTGGTTATCGCTTTATCAAAAAAGCTATAGTCCTATCAACTGAGCTATAACCAAATAATCAGACAACAATTGTATAACTTGCTGGAATAGAGTCTCTTCAAGTTATACTTTTCCTACGACCTACACAGTCCAGCAATCTACCGGAACAACAATTAATAAACCCGTAGAACTTTGGTTTCCAATGGTTTTAATTGAAGCTTAATTTTTCCCTGATTATTCTTTATCTTTATTTTGGTTGTTTGTTTCTGTTGTGAAATTAACTCCTCAATTTGATAATCTCCATCAGTCAGATTCCAGGATGAAGCTAATTTTTCAGTTATATTGAACTCCAACTGATAAGATTTTTTCTGAGAAAAATTGCTAACAACAACCAGCTTCTGATCAGCACTCCAGCGAGCAAAGGAAAAAAGGGATTCATCATACCCTTCTGTTTGCTGTAAATTGAATCGATGAAGATCCTGATAGTTTCCATTAAAAGCTGGATTATTAGTACTTAGTGAAAGAATTCTGGTATAAAAATGGCGTAGCTCTTTTTCTTTCTGAGTTAATAACTCACCATCATACTTTCCACCATTGCTCCAGCGCTGAAGTGTTGGCAGTCCCCAATAATCAAAGATACTGGTACGCCCTGGATCACCAAAGCCTGCATCAAGATCACTGGCTTCTCCAAGCGCTTGAGCATAATACAACATATTAGCAGAGTTACCCACTAGCGCAGAAACCGCCATCGCTGGCTTACCTCGATTAGCATCGCCGGCAAAAGCTTGACTGGCAATCCTTAGTTCATCATGATTTTCCATAAAATGTAGCAGATAGTTTTCAATATCCTGATTTTTCTCAATAACCGTCAGAAGGCGGGAACTTTCAATTTGTTCCAGCATCATAAGCTTTATGGTGTCGTAAAAATCAACTTTGTCATAAAGATAATCCATTTTACCTAAGTAGATGTAATCTTTAAAAAGATCGGGATTATAGACTTCAGCCACTAAAGTCGCATCGGGATTACGCATTTTAATGGCCGAGTTTAAGTAGCTCCAAAATTCAACAGGAACCATTTCCGCCATATCATAGCGAAAACCGTCTACTCCCATATCAATCCAGTACAAAGCGATATCTCTAAATTTTTTCCAGGAATCAGGAATAGACTGTTGCTGCCAGAAAGCGAAATGTTGCTGATAATCTTTATCATTAAATGAACTGGGTAAACGTACAAAGTCATAGCCGCCTTCAGGCCTGACACCGTAATTAATTTTGACAGTTTCATACCAATCATTAATATCTGGTTGAGCCTTGCGCGAGCCATTACCAGTCCATTTCACTGGTTGCTCAATAAAAACACCATCAGCAAGTGGATGTTTCTCTCCACCGAGAGGTTGATAACCTGTCTCTGAATAAGGAACCTTGAATGATTTTCCCGGAATATAGTAGAAATTATTATCTCTTTGATAAGCCACTTTTTTATCGTCATTATCCCCAAAATCATTCACACCTTCCGGTTTAGATATTGAGTGATAATTTCTCGCCACATGATTAGGAACAATATCAATGATCACTTTCATTTTATGTCGATGGGTTCTTTTAATTAACGCTTTAAATTCAGCCAGGCGATTAGCTGGATCAACTGCAAGATCAGGATTGACATTGTAGTAGTCTTTAACGGCATAAGGTGAACCAGCCCTTCCCTTAACAACATCAGGATCATCACTAACAATACCAATTTGACTATAATCACCAATCACCGCATGATGAGGCACACCGGTAAACCAGATATGAGAAGTACCAAATTCTTTAATCGCCAATAAAGCCTGATCAGTGAAATCATTAAACTTTCCAACACCATTGGTATTAATATCTCCCCAGGGTTGATTAGCTGACTTTCGATTGCCAAATATACTCGTGAAAACCTGATAAATAATGGGCTTTCCTGAGTACTTCTGCCCACTCTCAATCGGAATAGCTTCATGCGAGACTTTATCGATATTTTTTGACTCACTTAACCTACTTTTTTCATCCGGAACTGCCTTATCGGTGCAGTAGGCAAGTCCAGGGGAAATCAATAGAACAATAGCTAAAATCAGTTTATTAGTTTGTTGCATAATTTTCAGTTACCCACTTTGGTCTATTCGATAACAACATCCAAATCGTTATTATCCCAGGTGAAATTTAATCGTAAGAGGTTATTTTCTTGATCATAATAAAAGCCTGACATAGAATCATTCAGTGATACTTTCGAGTTAAGCCTGGATATCAATTGTTGATCCACAATGACCTTTTTCGGTTGTACTTGCCAATTGTGAATGACTAGGTTTATTTGCCTTTTATCGGGTGCTCCTTGATAAGACAGTCCTTTTTTAACAAAATTAATCAGCAGTTTATTTTGCTGATGAGTTGAATAGAACTCTAAAAGATCATAGTTCTTATGCTCAATGGAAAGTGGACTATGACCATCATCCTCATACATTGCACCCTGACTTTTGGTAACAGTTTTATCAGCATAGTAATGCAGTTTTATTTTCTCACCGGAATAATTTTCCAGTGAGTTTACCGGTTCAACCGTTGGTATAAATGCTCCTGCTCTTACCAATACAGGTATAGTTTCCAGAGTCACTGGTATTTCGACAGTGCTATTGCCGCTGTATAGTTCATCATTCCAATAATTAAACCAGTTACCTTCCGGTAAAATAACCGAATGGGAAGTTTTCCCGGGACTGGTTATTGGCGATACTAAAAATGAATCTCCCCAAAGATAAGTATCTTTTATCGAGAACAAATGTTCATTCTGCTCTTGCTCAAAAAATAAAGGCCGCATAAATGGCATACCCGTGGTTGAATTTTGATAAGCGGT
>CBDUHU010000439.1:0-3981 GCA_965366725.1 uncultured Kangiellaceae bacterium | reverse complement strand
AACTCACAGACTGGATGATCAACTTTATAAACATGTTGACCGGCAAAAAACTCTGTTTTTTCTGAATAAACACCATTCGCATTGACCAAGTTTAGCGTGCCAATACCATATTGTTTTCCAACTACAAAGTCATCTGCACCATGATCTGGCGCAGTATGAACTAACCCGGTACCCGCTTCAGTTGTCACGTGCTCACCCAATATTAAGGGTATTTCTCGCTCAACATAAGGATGCATCAATTTACTGTTCTCTAGCTGGTGCCCTTGCGCTAACGCAACCACTCTGAAGTTTTCGACTTGCCAGCGATTCATAATATCGTCAACCATACTGGCAGCAAGAACAACACGCTCTTTACCAATACCATAGCGGGTATCAGTATCACTGGAAGCATCCATTTCAACCAATGCATACTCTAATTCTGCATGGGCTGATACAGCCTGACTGGAAGGCAATGTCCAAGGAGTCGTGGTCCAGATAACCGCAGATACAGGTCCTTCTCCCATATCGCCATCAACCGCAGCAAACTGGTTAAGCAGTTCACTTTCATCACAAGGGGAATAACGAACATCGATAGAAAAAGAAACTTTATCCTGATATTCCACTTCTGCCTCAGCTAATGCTGAACCACCAACAACGCTCCAGTAAACCGGTTTAAAACCTTTGTGCAGGTGGCCATTATTGACGATTTTTGCTAATGAACGAATAATATCGGCTTCAAATTCAAAATCCATTGTTCGGTAAGGGTTATCCCAATCACCGAAAACACCAAGACGAATAAAATCTTTCTTCTGACCTTCTATCTGTTTGGATGCATAATCACGGCACTTTTCTCTAAATTCTCCAAATGGGACTTTAACACCAGCTTTGCCTATTTTCTTTTCTACTCGGTGTTCAATAGGTAACCCATGACAATCCCATCCTGGAATATAAGGGGCATCAAAACCACTTAGAGTTTTACTTTTAATAACCAAATCTTTCAATATTTTATTCACCGCATGGCCTATATGAATATCACCATTGGCGTAGGGAGGGCCATCATGAAGTGTGAACTTTGGTCGACCGGCACAAGCTTGTCTGATTTTTTGATACAAACCATCTTTGCTCCACTTGGACAATAGCTTTGGCTCATTTTGCGCCAAGTTGCCACGCATAGGAAAATCAGTAGCGGGCAAATTTAAGGTAGGTTTGTAATCTGTCATTTTATTCTTTCCAAAAGTTAAATCGCTGTTTTTCTCGTAAAATTAATTAATACTGAATTTGGTTTCGGCTATAAAATTTCGCCGCATTATTCATTTTATTCAAAGCTTTCTATGGTGGTGATTTGCTGCTTTGCCTGATTCAAATCCTGCTGAATCTGTGCTTTTAATTGGTCAATTCCTGAAAATTTCTTTTCTGCTCGTATCTGACTATAAAAATCGACCGTCAATTCTATCCCATATAACGACTGGCTAACACCTAAAAGGTGAACTTCAAGGCGATAATTTTCGCCATCAACTGTTGGCCTCAAGCCACAATTAGCAACGCCCCATTTTCGCTGGTTTTTTCCCTGCTCTTGCCATTGGCAACTAACTAGAAAGACCCCCCTTAACGCAACCACCTTACGCTTTATCGCAACATTAGCTGTCGGAAAACCGATAGTTCTTCCTAATTGCTGACCAAAACCCACTTTTCCTGACATCGAATAACGACGGCCGAGCATATTTTCAACACTAGCTAATTCATTACCAGCCAGTGCATTTCTTACCAGGGTACTACTAACCCGATTGCCATTAACCATCACACTTGGGGTTGGCTCAAGAGTATATTGCCCTGCCGCCATCTTCTCCAATAACTGGAAGTTACCTTGTCTTTTGTGACCAAAGTGGAAATCATCCCCGACAACTAAATGACTAACCTTCAATTTTTTTATCAGGATCTGGTTAACAAAACTAACCGCATCCATCTCGCGTATCGACTGATTGAACTGTAATACCAACAACTTATCGACGCCAAGAGACTTTAGTTGATGGTACTTTTCACTAAAACAACTGAGCCTCGCAGGCGCGCTTTTGGCAAGAAAGAATTCTTTAGGGTGAGGTTCAAATAACAACACACATGACGGTAAGCCAAGCTGACCGGCTTTATTAATGACCTGTTGTACAATCGCCCGATGCCCCAAATGAACACCATCAAAATTACCAATCGTAGCAACACAGCCAACTGCTTGTTGTTGAAGGTTAATTAACCCTCTAATGAGTTCCATAGTGACCTTTAAAAAGCCCTGCAAAAAGGCTGGATTATATACTAGTCTTAGTTTGTCTGATAGTACCCATAATTCTCAGCTCTGGCAGAAGGACTCCAACGGAGATTCAGCGTTTTTAATGCTGGCGAATATCGCGCATTTTAACCCCTAACAGGAATAAACTGATTGCATACACTCCAATTGAACCAGAGATAAGCCACAGCATATGCTTGATGCGCTCTCCAATCCCCCAGGCTTGCCAGTTTTCTATAGCCGACATTGCGAAAAAGATAAACCCCAGCAAGAATAAATTGGCAATTGCCAGTTTTGAAAACCATAACTTCCAGCGACCATCTGGTATAAAAACACCTTTCTTTCTCAAATTAATAAACAGTAATGTGGCATTCAAGATCGCCGAAATTGAAGTTGCCAGGGCTAGCCCGACATGCTGCAATGGGAAGAACAATAACAAGTTAAATATCATATTAGTGACCATAGCAATGATCCCTATTTTTACCGGTGTCTTAGTATCCTGACGGGAATAAAAACCGGTAGCCAATACTTTTATCAACATAAAACCCATCAGACCGATAATGTAGGCTTTTAGGCTTAGAGACGCCAGATAAGCATCATTTTGGGTAAACTTACCGTTTTGAAAAACTGTCAGAATGATCGGCTCAGCCATAAAAAACAGGCCGATGGCAGCGGGAATTCCAATCAAAAAGACCAGTCGAAGTCCCCAGTTAAAAGTCAGATTAAATTCATCTTTATTCTCACTAGCATGCTGACGAGATAGTGAAGGCAGAATAACCGTAGAAATAGCAATGCCGAATATACCTAGCGGGAACTCTAACATTCTATCTGATACATAGAGCCAGGTAATACTGCCTGTTTTTAAAAAAGAAGCCAGAATGGTATCTAACAGCAGGTTAATCTGACCAACCGAAACACCAAATAGTGCAGGCCCCATCAGGATCAATATTTTCTGAACCCCATCAGATTGCCAGCCCCAACGCGGCCTGACCAGCAATCCCTCTCTCCAGAGAAAAGGCAATTGTAATAACAGCTGACTAATCCCAGCAACAAACACCCCCCAGGCCATTGCCGTTGCCGTCTTGTCAGGTAATGCTGGAGAAACAATAACCGCGGCAGAAATAATCGACAAATTAAGTAAGACCGGAGTAAATGCCGGCACACCAAATCGTCCAACGCTATTCAATATAGAGCCAGCAAAAGCCGTAAGTGAAATAAACAGTATGTAAGGAAAGGTTATTTTCAGCAACAATGATGCTAATTCGAACTCTTGTTCTTTTCCAACAAAACCTGGGCCAAAAATTGAAACCAGTAGCGGTGAACCTATCACTCCAATAACAGCAACGACCAATAATATGGCACTAAGTGTTCCTGCAGTTTCAGAAATCAGTTTTTTTACCTGATCCGCACTATTGTTTGTTTGATACTCTGAAAGCACCGGAATAAAAGCTTGTGAAAACGCGCCTTCGGCAAATAGTCTGCGTAAAAAATTGGGAATTTTTTGAGCAACGAGAAATACATCGGTTGCCCACTCAGCCCCCAAAACGTAGGTCATTACAATATCGCGAACGAGTCCTAACAGCCTTGATAACAAGGTCATTGAACTGACAATAATACCGGACTTAAGCAGTTGCTTAGACATTTACTTCTCCATTTTAACAATATTTAAGCAACCGTTGAATTACTGACAAGAGTATACACACCTGGATAAATATCGAGTAAGATAC
>CBDUHU010000438.1:0-3998 GCA_965366725.1 uncultured Kangiellaceae bacterium | reverse complement strand
AAAAATCAGGAAAAAAATTAAGATAACATTCGACAGAGTGAAGTTAATACTCTAAAGCCTGTCTCAGATCTTCAATTAAATCTTCGGCATCTTCCACACCAACTGACAAACGTACCAGATTATCATCAATCCCAAGACGTTGACGTGTTTCCTTTGGAACCGATGCGTGCGTCATAATCGCAGGATGGTTAACCAGACTCTCCACCCCTCCTAAACTCTCTGCTAAGGTAAAAATATTAAGACGCTGCATAAACTGACTTGCCGATTTCAATCCGCCTTTTACAGATATAGAAATCATTCCTCCAAAACCACTCATTTGCTGATTTGCTAAATCAAACTGTGGATGACCAGGTAAACCTGGAAAGTGAACGGCGTCAACATTTCGGTGAGCTGTCAACCAGTGTGCAATTCTGAGGCTACTTTCATTATGACGCTGCATCCTTAATGCCAGTGTTTTTATTCCTCGTAACGCAAGGTAACTATCAAATGGGCCAGCAATTGCACCGACTGAATTTTGTAGAAAAGCCAATTCTTCAGCTAACTCACGATTATTTCCAACAACAGCAACACCACCAATCATATCTGAATGCCCGTTGATATATTTAGTCGCCGAATGCATCACTATATCAAAACCAAAATCTAGAGGCTTTTGATTGTAAGGTGTAGCAAAGGTATTATCTGCAACCGCAATAATTCCATGTTGCTTTGCAATCTCTGAAATCGCTCTCAGATCAGCAAGTTTTAGCATGGGATTACTTGGAGTTTCCACCCAAAGCATTTTGGTGTTTGGCTTAATTGCAGCCTTTAATGCATTAAGATCGGTTAAGTCAATAAAATCGAATTCAATCCCTGCTGAGCGTTTTCTGACCTTATCAAATAGTCGAAAAGTGCCACCGTATAGATCATCCATAGCGATCACATGGTCACCACTATCGACTAATTCTAAAATTGTCGAAGTTGCTGCCATTCCCGATGCAAATGCAAATCCACGGCTACCATTTTCCAGCCTGGCAATACATCGCTCATAAGCAAATCTGGTAGGGTTTTGGGAACGCGAATATTCGAAGCCCTGATGTTCACCGGGTGCAGCCTGAACATAGGTAGATGTTTGGTATATAGGAGGCATAACCGCACCTGTTGATGGGTCAGGACACTGGCCTCCATGAATCACCAGACTATCAAATTTAAGTTTAATATCGTCGTTCATTTTTAGTCACTTTGTTTCAGATTACAATTCCATCGATAGCCTGTCGCCAATTAAGTGAAATTTAAGCGATTTATAACAACCCTTGCTGTTTCATCCAATCATCATTATACATTTTTGACAAATATCGATTACCAGTATCACAAACCAGTGTAACAACATTTTTAGGGGTTGTTTGTTCTCTACAATAATTTAAAGCTCCCTGAAGCAAGGTGCCAGTTGAAGAACCTCCCATCAGTCCTTCTTTAGCCAATAACTCTCTTGCAGCTAGAAGTGCGTCTTTATCAGAAACTTCATAAGCAACATCGACAAGTCCCATATCGCAAATATCGGGGATAAAATCTTCTCCAATCCCTTCAATAACCCAACTCCCTGCTTCAGGCGCAACTCCGGTGTTATGCAGTGGTGCCAGAATGGAGCCAACTGGATCCGCTAAAACAATATCGATATCAGCAGACCTGGATTTAAGATATCCGCCAACTCCCGAGAGAGTACCACCAGACCCCACACCACAAACAAATGCATTGACTTCACCACCCATTTGCTCCCAAATCTCCGGGCCAGTCGTTTCTATATGGGCTTTCACATTGGCCGGATTTGAGAATTGATTAATATAAAAGGCGTTTTTCTCTTTCGACAATCTGGCAGCAACATCTTGATAATACTCAGGATGTCCTTTGACCACATCTGAGCGCGTTCGAATGACTGTTGCCCCCATTGCAGTAAGATTATACTCTTTTTCCATACTCATTTTATCAGGCATCACTATGATTAGAGGATAACCTTTTTGTGCAGCTACCAACGCCAGGCCAAGACCGGTATTACCAGCAGTTGCTTCAATAATACTATCTCCAGGTGAAAGCTTTCCATCCCTTTCAGCAGCCTCAATCATACTTAATGCAATCCGATCTTTAATTGAACCTGTTGGGTTATTTAATTCTAACTTTGCAAATAGGCGGCAACAACCGGTATCCAGATGAGTAAGTTCGACCATTGGAGTATTACCAATTAAACTTAAAACATTACCATGTGCTTTATTAACTTCTTGATTTAACATTGAAAATTCCTGATGATATTCCAGACCCCTAAAATTTGCGCATACTTTATCATATTTGGTTATATAGCCATAGCCCTTGACTCAGTAGTTTTAACATGCAGAAGTTGAATTGTATGGGTCTATTTCAATCGGCAGCCGGTAAAGCTCAGATCTCGATAAATTATAGTTGTATCATCTAGAAACTAAGCTATTCTAAATATTGAGAGAATTAAAACAGAAACAATTGAAAAGATGTATTTTATCGGCATTACTATTAAAACTGCAGAATTAAGAGAGTGGACATAATAAAAAAGACAGCATCATTTCAAATCCAACTTATACTCGCAATGGCGTTTCTGCTCTCAATGACGCTATTATCACTTACAGTATTTGTTTTTAGTGATTTAAATGACAAAGCACTATCATCTCAAATCGACAAAATCATTATGCAAGCCAGATATATAGGTGCTCAGTCAAAACCAGCATTACTTGTAAATAACGAAGCTAAAATTAATGAGACGCTGGCACATCTGAAAAAGGACTTATCGATTAAGTTTGCCGCAATTTTGCAGCCAAATAAGACGATATTAGGTTTTTTTTCAGTACCCGAAGGAATGCCTCTACCCGATATAGAGATATCACCACCACTTACCATTAGCGATACAAGAATACTCATTGTTGAGCCAATCATAGATGCTGAAAAGATAATTGGTTATATCTACGTTACCCATAATCCTTCGGATCTAAACCAGCAAAACTTGAGTCTCTATTTTATCATATTGACAATCTTGATCATCAGCATGCTTATCTGGGCTTATGCCGCGAAATACTTTCAATTGATTATGCTGCACCCAATCAAACGAATGACAAAGCATGTTAACGAGCTTTGTCAGTCACGTGACTTTAAAAAGCGCCTGACAACAAGTACAAGTGATGATTTCAGTATATTAATCAACCAATTCAACCAAATGCTTGACGCAGTAGAAGAACGCGAAGACGAACTTAAAATCCATAGTAAACACCTGGCCAGACTGGTTGAAGTCAGGACTGAGCAGCTCTATCAAAAAGCACACTTTGACGCATTAACCGGATTGCCCAACCGTTATCTTCTAGTGGACAGGTTACAGCAGGCGATTTCTAAATCTGCACGCAATCAGCTTAATCTTGCGTTGTTTTTTCTCGATCTGGATCGGTTTAAAGTGATAAACGACAACTTAGGCCATCAAAACGGCGATCAATTATTAAAGGAAGTAGCTACTAGATTATCTAATCTTGGTAGAGAGGGTGATACTGTCGCACGCCTTGGCGGTGATGAGTTTGTATTTCTGTTAGAAAACCTCTCTTCGCCAAAAGATGCAGTAAGAATGGCGCATCGAATTATCCAAAGTCTGAAAAAACCATTTAAACTACAATCTCATACATTACACCTCTCAACAAGCATCGGAATTAGCCTTTACCCGATGGATGGTAAAGATGATAAGGTACTTTTAAAAAATGCTGATATCAGTATGTATCACGCTAAACAGCAAGGTCCTGGACAATTTAGCTTTTACGACCAAAAAATGAACAACTCATCACTTGAGCGCCTGGCAATAGAAAATAACTTAAGGTTTGCAATTGACAATAATGAGTTTTATCTTGTTTATCAGCCTCAACTAAATATATCGAGTAATCGTTACCATAATGTTGAAGCGTTGCTTCGTTGGAAAAATCCTCAAATAGGTAATGTATCACCGGGCATATTTGTTCCTATCGCCG
>CBDUHU010000437.1:0-4000 GCA_965366725.1 uncultured Kangiellaceae bacterium | reverse complement strand
TAACATCAATTACTTTTAGTAAAGAAAATAAATAAGACTACCAATCAAAACTCCACTCCAGATAAAAATTACCGTACAAAACCCCATAATCTGGCGTATATTTAGTCCAGCAATGCCAAGTAGAGGTAATGCCCAAAATGGTTGAATCATATTTGTCCAGGCATCTCCCCATGCTACTGCCATAGCCACATGGTTAATCGCCACATCCAGGCTTTGTGCTGCGGGGATAACAATTGGTGCTTGTACCGCCCATTGACCGCCCCCCGACGGGACAAAAAAGTTGACTACACCAGCACTGATAAAAGTTAAAACAGGAAAGGAATCCTGTGTCGAAATATCAACAAACCAGTTAGATACAGAATCAGCTAGTCCAGACTGAACCATCATTCCCATCAAACCGGCATACAGGGGAAATTGTAAAATAATTCCACTTGCACCACCTACTGCCTTCTTAAATGCAGCAAGATAATTAAAAGGATTTTTATGTAAGATAAGCCCCAACGTTAATAAACACAGGTTAATAATATTAAGATTGAGCCCATTGCCATCAATAAAATAGTTCACCAGATATAAACCACAAATACCAGCTAGCAGCCAACTAATCAACGGGCTATGTTCCAGCTTTTCAGCAGGTGATAAATTCTCTTTATCAACCTCTGTCTCTACTTCCTCATCACGATCAAACTCCAGGATCTTGTCTTTTGGCATCATAGATAAATTTAATATTGGCAAACTGATTAACAATGCAATAACAATGATCATATTTTCCATGGAAAATATGGTCTGAGAAACTGTAAAAACTTCTCCTCCTAACAATTTATTTAGTGAATCCTCACCAGTCGATGCCAGTTTAAGTGGGATCGAACCGGATAGCCCTCCATGCCAGACCAGAAAACCACTGTAAGCAGAAGCGATTAATAGGGGAAAATGGATTCTTTTAATATTATGTGCAACCTGTCTTGCAACAAGTGCTCCAACAACCAACCCAAATCCCCAGTTAATCCAGGCTGCGATCACTGACACAATTGTCACTAACACCACTCCCTGCGATGGTGTTTTAGCAAGTAGTGCTATGCGTGAAAGAAATAATTGAACCGGCGCACTCATCGCTAATACGTGACCTAACACTAGAATCAAAACCATTTGCATTGAAAAGCTTAGCAGCTTCCAAAATCCATTACCCCAATGATTGGCCATTTGTACTGGAGATTGTTGCTGAAAAAAAATACCACAAAGAAATACAATTAGTGAGAGAATTACCGCGAATAAAAAGGCATCCGGAAGCCATCGCTGCATGATACGACTAAAAAAATCTGCGCTGGTTTTTATCATTCTGATTTCCTGTTTTTATAATTATTTCAATTCAGGCTCGCTCAGGCTAAATCTTCAATCGATTTATCTTGTAGATAGTCAACTAACTCAAGTACTTTATCATGTAAACATTGCGATGAATAAGCAAGGTTTTGTAAAAACTCCTGCTCCGAGCAATTATCTTCATCAAGCAAATTTGTAATTGATTTAAGAGCCATCATTGGGACTTTGAAAAGCATAGCAACCCAGGCAATTCCTGCCGCTTCCATTTCCTTAGCAACAGCATCATTCTGGTCGATAACCAAAATATCCTTATCACATTTTTCCAATGAAGAACCTGTTGAAACAATTCCTGTTTTTAAATGCAAATTTTTAGCTAACCTACTTACTTCAGCCGCCGGATATTTACCAATAGAAGACTCATCAAATCCTGGTAGTGGAACATGCCTGTCATGGTAAACAAAATGTGACTCACTCACATATATAGTTCCTATACTGGCGCCACGCTTTGCAAAGCCACCAGCGGTTCCCGCAGAAATAAGAAGATCAGGCTTCAGCTGGGTGATTGTTTCATATGCCATTAATGTTGCTGCTTCACTGCCGATATTATCAACCTGATACCGTTCATCCATACCTGCAACAATTAAAGATAAATGAAGACTACCAATACTTTTCTGATAACACTGCATGGGCAACTCTTGATGCAAAACTCTGTCATTTTTGGTTAGCCCAAGTGAATCAATGATCGGTTGTGCCTCTTTTTCCATTGCAACTAAAATAGCAACATTATTAATCGGAGTATAAGAGGGTAGTAGCGTAGGATCTTTGGTTAACTTCATTTATTTAGCCTTATTGTCCATTATTCAATCATTCTGATTGTAAATATAAATGGCATCACAATTACGCCAATAGTGATTAAGATCCATTCCAAAACCAAAGATATATTCATCTGGGGTTTTCAGTTCACAATAATCAGCCTGCATACCTTTAACCGCCTTTCTATTGTGTGTTTTTTCAATTAGTACCAAGGTTTTGACTGATGCAACATTTTTGTCTAAACAATAATCCACTATCGCTTGCAAAGTAAAACCTTCATCTAGAATATCATCAACGATAACGACGTGACGGCCACTGAGATCCAGGTTTGGTTCCGCTTTCCACTCAATGTTACTACCGGTTATTTCACCGCGATATCGAGTGGCATGACAATAGTCAATCTGTGCCGGGAAATCCAGCTTGGCTAACAAGCGTCCAGCAACAACTAAACCTCCATTCATAACAACCAGAAAAACAGGTTTTTTCCTGGCATAATCTTGTGTTAACTGTTCAGCAAGACGATCTAATGATTTTTCAATCGTTACTGCATCGTGTAAAAGGGTTGCATCTGATTTAATCTGATTAAGTTCTTCAATTTCCATAGCATTATTCACAAATTAATTTGGTGCTTAAAGTTAGTCGATTTTTATAATATTAATCATATTAGTTGGATCGACTTTTTCGGCGATTGACTGATTTTTTGATCCAGTATTTTTCTTCTGATATTCCTGATCTCTTTGTTTTTCAGACTGGATATAACCACATTCAACACATTCAATATCCTGCTTAACTGTGTCCAACAACAATGAGTCCATTTGTTGACACTCTGGACAAATAGCTCCAGCAATAAACCTTTGATTATTTTTCATCATATTCTCTAATCAATAAACGGCTAAGAATATTACTATAGCCAGACCTACTCAAAATCCTCTAACTGTTCATGCAAATCAAGCCACTCTTCTTCTAATTGTTCCAATTCACTATTCACCTTATTGGAACGTTCAATAAACTGAGCAAGACGTTTCTGATTATCCTCGGCATACAAATCATTATCAGATAAAATCTGTTCTAGTTCAGATTGCTCTTTTTGTAGCTTGGCGATACTTTTGTCGACATTTTTTAGTCGATTAGTTAACGGCGCTTTTTGTTGACGCTTTGCTGCTTCCAGGCGTTTTTGCTCTTTTCTCGAAGTCGCCGAATTTTCTTTGTTTTCATTTGCCGATTTAACATTGGCGCCCCAACGATTTTCATTTAGCCACTTTTGATAATCATTCAAGTCACCATAAAATGGTGTCACCAAACCATCATTAACAACCCAGAACTCATCGACAACACTCTCCATCAGATTCTTGTCATGAGCAACCAGTATAACTGCGCCTTCATAATCTTGCAGTGCAAGTGATAGTGCTTCTCGCATTTCTATATCAAAATGATTTGTGGGTTCGTCCAATAAAAGTACATTCGGTTTTTGCCAGGTAATGATTGCCAGTACTAATCTTGCCTTTTCACCACCTGAAAACCCACTTACCTTGTCTAGAGTTTTATCGCCATGAAATGCAAATCCACCAAGAAAATTACGTGCTTCCTGTTCACTAATATCGACTCCAAGTGACTGAATATGCCACAAAGGTGATTGGTCAAGATTAAGTTGCTCAACCTGATGCTGAGCAAAATAACCAGCATTAAAATGTTTATTTCTGGTTAACGTTCCCTGCTGTTCCTTTAATTCACCACAAATCAACTTTATCAAGGTTGATTTTCCTTCACCATTTCTACCCAATAATCCGATCCGTTGGCCAGCAAGAATACGCATACGAATATCTGACAAAATGGTTTTCTCATCATAACCAACCGCGGTCTTGTTCAAATCGAC
>CBDUHU010000436.1:0-4003 GCA_965366725.1 uncultured Kangiellaceae bacterium | reverse complement strand
AGAGTTTCTAGTCAGTCAGGGAGTTAACTCATTTGTTGAGTGTGGTCCTGGCAATGTACTTAGCGGATTAACAAAACGTATTGATCGCAGCTTGAACTCTTACCAGTTATCTAAGAAAGATAAATTTAATCAAGTGGTTGGAGCAGTTTCTTAATAATTTACTTTAAAATAGATTAAACGAAATAACTTGCTTAAATTTCAGATTTATAAATTTAATTCGTACATATTTTTATCAATTGACTTAACTGATTTGAATTTTGCCGGGGATTGATTATCAGAACTAATTAATCTAATTCCTGTCAAATTGAAACATTTTGGAGAAAATAATGAGTGAAGCAAAATTGGCATTGATTACCGGAGCCTCTAGAGGGATTGGTAAAGCCATTGCAGAACAGCTGGGAAAAGCTGGTTATCAGTTAGCTGGTACCGCAACAACACAAGCTGGTGCCGATGGTATTACCGCCCAGTTTGCCGATGCTGGATTAAATGGAAAAGGATTTGTTGTCGATGTTTCCGATAGTGAATCAATTGATGCGCTAATTGGAGAACTTAAAAAGGAATTCGGCAAGACTCCAGAAGTGTTAGTGAATAATGCTGGAGTTACCAGAGACAATCTATTGATGAGAATGAAGGATGATGAATGGGACGCTATTCTTACTACAAATCTGACTTCTGTATACCGTTTATCAAAAGCTTGTTTGAGAGGAATGATAAAGGCACGTTGGGGAAGAATTATCAACATTGGTTCAGTTGTAGGTACGACAGGTAACCCCGGACAAACCAATTATTCTGCAGCTAAAGCGGCATTAATTGGTTTCAGTAAGTCGCTGGCAAAGGAAATAGGTGCTCGTGGTATTACTGTTAATGTGGTTTCTCCAGGCTTTATTGATACAGATATGACACAGGCGCTGGAAGATAATCAAAAAGATGCACTTGCCAAAACTATTCCCCTTAATCGCTTAGGAAAACCGGAGGAAATCGCTTCTGCAGTTGGTTTCCTGGCATCCGATGGTGCCAATTATATTACGGGTGAGACAATTCATGTTAATGGTGGTATGTATATGGGCTAGAATTTAGCCTGCTATTGCTATTTATTATGATGAATGATTAAGCCTTTATTTTTTGACAATTTTTGTGTTTAATATGGCTTTGTCAGTTTTAGAGCGCTCAGGAGTGGTTTTTAGGTAAAATAGTGGTCGGATGTTGCAAAAATGTTAATGTGGAACTTGCAACTTTCTACAAAATCAATAAACTACACGCCTCAGCGTTTGCTGGATTAATTTTTAGAGGAAAAAATATATCATGAGCACTATCGAAGACCGCGTTAAGAAGATCGTTATCGAGCAGTTAGGCGTCAATGAAGATCAAGTTACTTTAGAAGCGTCTTTTGTTGACGATCTTGGAGCAGACTCACTGGATACGGTTGAGTTGGTCATGCTACTTGAAGAAGAATTTGATACAGAGATCCCTGACGATGAAGCTGAAAAAATCAATACTGTCCAAGCAGCTGTTGATTATATAAAGGCTAATGTAGAAGGCGCATAATCCGTTTTCTTATAAGGTTTTGCAAGGCTGCGATAGAGACTCTATCGCAGCCTTTTTTATTTTTGGATTTAATATTAATTAGTAAAGGTTTGAATGTTAATGAAAAATAGAGTAGTTGTCACCGGAATGGGCATGGTTACTCCTTTGGGTAATGACGTTGAGTCTACGTGGCGTAATATTATTGCGGGACAAAGTGGTGTTACCAGCATCGAATCTTTTGATACTTCAAATTTATCAACAAAATTTTCGGCAAATGTTAAAGATTTTGAAGTCGAAGCTTATATGAGCAAAAAAGAAGCAAGAAAATTTGACCCATTTATTCAATATGGGGTCGCAGCTTCGGTTCAGGCAATTAATGATTCCGGATATAAAGTCACAGAGGAAAATGCACATAGAGCGGGAGTTTGTGTATCTTCCGGCTTAGGCGGGGTGCAAACAATAGAGCATAATCACCGCCAATTACTCGAGCGCGGCCCACGCAGAGTATCTCCTTTTATGATTCCCGGCTCAATAATTAATATGGTTGCAGGCCAATTGTCCATTATGTATGGAATGAAAGGTCCAAATATATCCATTGTGACAGCCTGCACGACCGGTGTGCATAATATTGGCCATGCGGCAAGAATGATAGCTTATGGTGATGCAGATATGATGGTTGCAGGCGGTTCTGAAATGGCGACAACACCGCTAATTATAGCGGCATTTGCGTCGGCCAAAGCCCTGTCATCCAATAATGATAATCCCTGTGAAGCCAGTCGCCCATGGGATAAAGATCGTGACGGGTTTGTTTTGGGGGATGGAGCGGGAGTTCTGGTACTCGAATCATTGGATAGTGCAAATCGTCGTGGCGCACAGATCTACGCAGAATTAACTGGTTTCGGCATGAGTGGTGATGCCTATCACATGACTTCGCCGCCTGAATCTGGCGAAGGTGCGGCTTCAGCAATGGTTAACGCACTAAATGACGCAAAGCTTGATCCCGCAGATGTTGAGTATATTAACGCTCATGGAACATCCACTGCGACCGGTGATATTGCGGAAACTCAAGCGGTAAAATCGGTATTCGGCGACTCGGCTAAAAAATTAAAAGTTAGTTCAACCAAATCTATGACCGGCCACTTACTTGGTGCCGCTGGTAGTGTTGAAGCTATTTTTTCTATTTTGGCATTACGTGACAATATTGCGCCACCTACCATTAATCTTAACAATCCTGATAGTGGGTGTGATTTAAACTATGTTGCCAAAAATGCGCAAGATACAGTGATCAATAATGTACTGTGCAATTCCTTCGGTTTTGGCGGCACCAATGGCTCATTGCTATTTTCCCAGTTTGTAAAATAGGCTATCAGTTAGTTTGAAGCTTAAAATTTTTGATAACCGCTCGCCGACGACTGAACAGCCTGTTGAGTTATCGCGCGGTTTTTTATTTGGCGATGGCTTTTTCACCACAGGAATCATTGAAAAGGGGATATTGAGGCATAGTCAATATCATTTTACCCGTCTCCAGCAGTCTGCCGATGTACTGAAGTATACGGTTGATCCTCAATTAATAATCAGCGAACTAGCGGTAAGACTTGTTGATGTCACAAAAGCCTGTATCAGAATTACCATATCACGACAGCAAACTTCAAGAGGCTACCCATTTAACAGTAAAATGCCTATCGAAGTTACAGTCCAACTGTCGGAACTGCCCGCAATACCAGAGGTTTCCTGTCAATTAAGTTTTGCTGATACTCCCATATCCTCTAATTCGTTACTGGCTGGTCTGAAACATCTAAACCGGCTTGATAGTGTACTTGCATCCAGTGAGATTAAAGGTGCAAATCAGGAGTGCCTGATGAGTGATGGTCAATCTGTCATTTGCGGCAGCCGCTCAAACCTTTTTGTTTACGATGGGAATCAATGGATGACCCCTCAATTGCAAAAAGCTGGTATCAATGGGATCACCCGACAACGTATGATAAAATTGATGAAAGAAAATGGCATTGATATTGAAGAATGCCATCTATCCAGGCAACAGGTACTTGATTGTGAGTCAGCTTTTATGACAAATAGTTTATTAGGCTGCTGGCCTGTTGCCAAAGTTGTGAATAAATTACTTGATACTGATCGGTGCGTAAATCTAAAATCACAACTCAACTTCCATCGTTGAAGGTTATATGACTTCAGATTCTAATACGATTACTAAATTGTTTTCCGTAAGGATAATATTGGGTGTGCTAATCCTTTGTGGTTTCATATTCAGTTATTGGCACTGGCTCGGCTATCAGCAATTTACCACGGAAAAATTACACTTTTCAAATCACAATAGAGTACTGACAATTGCGCCGGGTAGCAGTATTAGCCAATTGGGAAATCAATGGTATCAACAGGGGATCGTGAACAACCGCCACTACTTTAAATTGTTTTATACTATCAACCCTCAGTTTAAAGCGATCAAAGCTGGAGAGTACCAACT
>CBDUHU010000435.1:0-4032 GCA_965366725.1 uncultured Kangiellaceae bacterium | reverse complement strand
AGTTGTAAATTGTAATGATTATTCTGAGTTGATGCCTTAACACCAACTCAGAATTAATCAGCACAAATCTTATGGTGCGGCCAATGCCCGTTTAACAGAATCAGGAGAATATTCATTATAACCCTCTCCTGAGTCAGGAAGCTTTTTTAATACTAATAGAGTTCTTACTGCGAAGTTAAAACCAAAAGTATGTCCACACTCTTCAAAATCATTCAATAAGTAATTCTCTAATACACTTATCGCATCCGGATGAGTATTTTTTTCTAATACAAAAGCATAAATAGCAGCTGATGTATCCGAAAAATTACGGCAATGTGCGCTCAGTCTGTCAGCTGATATTTGTGCGCTAATGGCACCTTGTTTAACTAATTCAGTTACCTCAACTGATGACTCAATGGTCTTTCTAAATGCACGCAAACTACTCGCAGATTGAGCCAGTAATAGTTGCTCAGAATCAATCGCGTGTAGCGTTTCCAGAACCTTTCCTCTTGGACTAATACAGCTGGTTAAAACAGGAATTGTCAACAACCATAGATATCGAATAAAACGTTTGTTGGTATCAGACTTTTTCATTATTCAATCTCCTTATCTATCACTTAACTACAGCGCCAATAGGTGGGCTTTCCGTAATTGGCCTCCTGAGCAATGTGTTTTTTTCCATCAGAACCGATAAAAATATGTCTTTGTCCGGTTGGTACAGCACCAGCCAGGTGTTCAAAGTCTCCTAACTTCCCCCATTGACTTTTAACCCAGATTTTCCCTCCAGGACCTCGTCTAATCACTTTTCCTGAATGAAGAACATTTCCAAGCCCGTCAGCATACACTACCGTCGTACCAACTGGTGGGTTCTTCTGATTAGCTAACAACTTGCAACGACTGTGTATAATGTCGATAGGATCATCTATCCAGCTTTTACCTGAATCAAATGTCAGCCCATGGCAATTGATTCCATTGTCAGGCGGGCTGGTTCTTTTTACTCGTGGTGGTTTTATAGCCCCATTAATCACCGATACCAGGGCATTTGCCTGTGCAACTAACATCGCTTTACTTTTCTTTTTCAGTACTTTTCGGTGTACTTTAATACTGACATCAGGATCAATACCCATTTCTTTCGGAGTACACTTATGGAAGTGTACTACGTCAATATTGCGACCTTCAATTTTAACCTTAAGGTCATGAGCGCTGACTAAATTAGTGAGTAGAAAACTGAATAATATCACCAATATTTTCTGGTAACATTTAGCAAATGAACTAGCCGAATGTATAAACATAGCAATCATAAAAAGCTCCTTTCTCTAAGAATACTCGTTTATCTAACTGAATAAGCATATTCCTGTTATCTGATAATGTCTAGTTTCTGTACAAATATCATCCCAAAGCACTGAAATTAAAGTAACAGTGAGCATCTTACTAGCATTTCTCAAACCTGGTTCACTTTAAAAGTGCTGGCGACTTACCCCAGCACTAAATAATCTAAAATGATCCCTGGCTATTCAATACGCCTGTCGAAGGCGTCATAATAGAATTGTTCTGCCCCGACTGCCATTCAACTTCACCCATATCCCGTTTAATACACTTCCATTCAATATTGGTGTTTGCGGGTAATTCATCAATCGTTCCACTCCAGGTTGGGTAGCTGGTTGGTTCCAGTTTAATCGCTGATTCAGTATTCCAGTTTGCTAACTGATTGATGTTACCAACAACATACACATTTTGACCCCAGGCGGTATATCCATTATTGCAGGTAAAATGAATACTTACATTATCAACGGGAGGCTGAGTAGTCTCATCTTTGATCAAAACCACCGCGCCATAAGCAGGAATATGCACATCATTAATCTCAAACGCTTGCTCTCCGCCTCTACTTGCCAGTGCGGTATTATTCAAATTATATTGAGGCCAACTGGTGTTGGCTAACTCCCGATAGCTTCCATTGACTCCAATATCATAATGATTCCATGTGGTTCCCTTAAAATTAAGCACAACTACATATTTACCATCAGCTCTGGTAAAGGCAGCAATACCGTTTCCATTATTAATATGGGTAATCCAACTATTACCTGTTGCCAGGCCGGTAAAATCATTAGCGCGAATTTCATTCATCTTTTTAAACCACTGTAATATTTTTGACGCCCTGAATCATTTTCATATTGATCTAACGCTAACCGATCCTGCCACCAGTCATGATCACAAGGATCACAGATCCCAATATGAAACTGACTAGTCTCCCCAGCTTCCTGGCCCATAAATACCATGGGAACGCCACGTGCTAGAATAGTGCCTGCCGCAGATAGCTGATTCATTTCCCAACCTTTACCATCCCTGCCACGCTTGGCAATTCGGTCATCAGTATTACCGACTTCATCGTGTGACTCGGTATAAACCGTTGCATCTTCCCATCCATCACCAAAATGACCGAACACAGACCAAAGTTCGTCCAGATGACCACCGGTTAAAACTGATTTAAACTTATCATGAAAGGTATCGGTCCATTGACTGTCCATTGGTCCATGACTGCTACCTGCAACGCTGCTACCAATATCATCAGCTGTCAGCCCCCACCAATCTGGTAATTCTTCAGCTGTCATCCATATGTTTTCATCAAGTGCCTTTACTTGTCCATAAAGTTGACGTAAGAAATCCCAACCACCACCATCCCCTTTTACCTTAACAAACCAGCTGTCAGGATTATGGATTGTGTTAGTGTGATCAAAACGAAAGCCATCAATATGAAACTCTTTTGCCAGATAAAGAACATTCTGAATTAAGAAATGCTGAGCCACATCATTATTAAAGTTATACAGGGCTCCCCAACTGGTATCACCATCAGCATAAGTTGTTGGATCAATACGCATTAGGATATTCTGGTCGTCAGTGGATAGGTGATTAAATTCTAAATCAAGAATAACTGCAATGCCATTTTGGTGCGCTGTATCGACTAGTTTTTTAAGCGCATCAGGACCACCATAAGAACGCTCTACCGCATAAAAATAATTAGGATTATACCCCCAGCTTAAATCACCAAAAAATTCATTAACCGGCAACAGTTCAACTGCCGTTATTCCAAGGTTATTAAGATAATCATTATGCCCATCGTTATCCAGTTCTTCTGTCACCTGTGCAAGTGGCGAACCAATATTACGATCAGTAAATCGGAGAGGATGTAATTGATAAATATTAAATTGATCCGATGTTTGACGGGTCCAGTTAGTGTCCCCCCACTGATAGTCATCACTCAATACCAATTTTGACATTCCAGTATTATTATCGGTTCCACTTACCCAGCGCGCAGCCGGGTCCTGGAAAGTAATAGTCTGTCCATCACGTACTAAAGAAAAACGGTATTCATCACCGTGCTCTGGTGTTTTAGCAAAACTTGCATCAGTACCTTTAAACCACCAGAAGTTTCCATCGGGCGTACGTGTCATTGAGATCGCATTATTTGTTCCATTAGTGAAGTCACCTTGCAACTTCACTTGTGAATCTCCCGGTGCAGCATGAAAAATGGCATACCAATGACTCGCTTCTTTATAAACTCCGGGACTTCGGTTCCAAATTTCATTGGGATCACCATTCAACCATGCATCAGCATTAACCTGCATCGCATTGCTGAAAAAGAGCAAAAACAACCAAGAGTTTTTCTTCTTTGATAACCATTTAAATCGTGTCATTATTTTCATTTCATTAATTCCCATATTAGTTAAACGCTGCATAGGGTTTAATTTATTCACACTAAATTTTTTTGGGAAAAACTAGCATGGACATAAACCATATCTACTTTAAATAAGTTCCCGTTTCCCCTATTTTTCCAGGACCATTTAGTACATAGATCCCGGCGGAAAAAGGATTTACATAAAATTGAATATTGCCATTACTAACGGTTAATACCTGACCGGAAACTGCGTCATGGTAAGTACCATTTTTAATGCCCGAGAATGTTACTTGCTGTCCATTGGATGCTGCCAGACCGATTAACGCATAACTCGATTCATACTCCCGGATAAAACTCATTCCACTTCCCCATTCGTTCAG
>CBDUHU010000434.1:0-4038 GCA_965366725.1 uncultured Kangiellaceae bacterium | reverse complement strand
AACCATCCTGAAGTACTCAAACACCTCCATCGTTTATGGGGATTTACCGTTAAATTGGATACTATTGATGATAAAGGAAACAATATCGAAATAGGCCGTTGTCCGCAGGATAAACCCGAATAATCCCCACTGCCAACAGCGATCAGTCTATTTCTTTCAAAGAGACCAGGTTGGATCGCATTTCAGCCCACAAAGCCCCACTTTCCCTTCCATAATTCCAGATTGCATCACTTAAACCAGCGACATCCTGTTCAGGCACAATTCTCATCATATTTAAGTAATGCTCTTTTGCCAATTTTCTATTTTTCTGTTCAGAAAAATAGAATTTACCAATGCGATAATAGATATTCTTAAACCCATTTAACATTAAAATATAAACGGCATTACCAGAAAGCACAGCACACTCATGTTGTACCCGCCAATCATATTCAATAAATGCTTCCGCAGTTTCTTCAACATTTTCAGCTTCAGCTAACAGCGCAGTCATTTTCTCTGGATTTTCTTTCATTGCGAATCTGAAATAAATTCCGCCAAACTGGGTTCTAACATCCAGTAGTTGGTCTGCCAGTTTCAGAGAGCCAGCATCATCAAGGCGAGTAATTGTTTCAAGTATATGCAACCCGGCCGTATCCCATATATTATTAACTCGCGTAGGTTTACCGTGCTGTATGGTTAGCCATCCATCCCGGGCCAACCTTTGTAAGACTTCTCGCAATGTGGTTCTGGTAACACCAATCAATTCGGAAAGCTCTCTTTCAGCTGGTAGAATTGTGCCTGGCGCAAACTTACCGTTCCAGATTGAGTCGACAATATATTCTTCAGCAAAAGCTGCCGGACTTCTTGCCGTGATCAATTTAGACATTAGACATTCCTATTTATAATTTTTAGCTCAAGGGTCAATATTTTCCCCACCATAAGCGTTCTGTTATCGTCCGCCCGACCCACTGACTGGTCTGAGTAGTGGTTAGGATACGCGGATTATACAATTAAGGCAAAGTAGAATCACTTATATCAGTAAACTCAGTAAAATAATATTCAATATGTGGATTGAATCAGCTTTAATCGATTAATCTTAGCCACTTACAGTTTCTGATATGCTTGCTATGACATCGAAAAACGAGAGTGGGCACTAATTCAAGCGGTTAATTTTTAAGCAATTTTTAGAAATTTAGGCGCTAAAAGGCTAGGAAATTAATGTGATAACGACTAGACTTTCAGATAAACTCTGGATACTGGTTTTGACAGCCATAAATGGATAAGCCAATTGCAACTTTGTTACAACAGCCAACAATACTAATAAGGAAACGCTATGCGTCACTCATTGCCACAAGCATTTATTGCCAATTTTCTGGGACAATCCCCCGATTGGTACAAGCTCGCCATTATTGCTTTCTTAATTATTAACCCAATAGTTGCATTTGCAACCGATCCCTATATTGCAGGATGGTTACTGATACTTGAGTTCATATTTACTCTGGCGATGGCACTTAAATGTTACCCGCTTCTTCCTGGTGGGTTACTAGCGATTGAAGCCGTATTTATAGGACTTACCTCGCCGTCTACAGTATTACACGAAATTGTTGCAGCGCTCGATGTACTTTTACTACTGATATTTATGGTAGCAGGTATTTATTTTATGAAGAACTTGCTGCTCTATATTTTCACAAAGTTATTGCTTGGCGTACGTTCAAAAGTAACTCTGTCAGTATTATTCGCTTTTGTAGCGGCATTCCTTTCAGCATTTCTTGATGCATTAACGGTAACCGCGGTGGTTATATCCGTCGCTGTAGGATTTTATGGTATTTACCACAAAGTTGCTTCAGGTAAAAAATTTACCAGCGATCATGATCACGGAACTGATGATGAAGTCCATGAATTACATCGCGAAGATTTAGATGCTTTCCGTTCTTTCTTAAGAAGCTTGATCATGCACGCAGCGATTGGTACAGCACTTGGTGGTGTTTGTACACTGGTTGGAGAGCCACAAAACTTATTAATTGCCGCTCGTGCAAGTTGGGAGTTTGGTGAATTTTTCCTTCGTATGGCACCAAGTACAATCCCAGTATTGATAGCAGGTTTGGCCACTACCGCTGTTTTAGAGACAACCGGCTGGTTCGGCTATGGTCAAAGACTGCCTGAAAAGGTCCGAACAGTGATGGAAGAATATGCTGAATATGAAAATGGTCAGCGAACACCCCAGGATAATGCGGCATTAATCGCACAGGGAGTTGTTGGAATTTGGCTTATTATCGCTTTAGGATGGCACCTGGCAGCAGTAGGCCTGATTGGTCTGACAGTTATCATTTTCGCCGCTGCTTTTAGTGGTATCACCGAAGAGCACCAAATTGGGCATGCTTTTGAAGAAGCGCTTCCTTTTACTGCTCTGCTAACAGTCTTTTTTGCCATTGTTGGCGTGATTGCTGATCAATCATTGTTTAAGCCTATCACTGACGCAGTGTTAGCTATGGAAGGTAACACTCAGGTTGCGATGTTCTATATTGCTAATGGGGTACTTTCAATGATAAGCGATAATGTTTTTGTCGCAACAGTCTATATCAATGAAGTAGCCAAAGCCGTTGTCGATGGAACAATTACTCGCGAGACTTTCGACGTATTAGCTGTTGCGATCAATACAGGGACAAATATCCCCAGTGTTGCAACACCAAATGGCCAGGCAGCTTTTCTATTTCTATTAACTTCTGCTATTGCACCTCTTGTCCGATTATCTTATGTCAAAATGGTTATTATGGCTTTTCCATATACGATTGTGATGAGTACAGTTGGCTTAATAATGGTTGTCACCAGCCTGGACCCTGCAACCGAATATATGACAAAGCAAGGACTAATCACTCAGCATACGGAAGAACAACTATGCCAGTCTCTTGGTGGAAGCTGGCAGGCTGAATCCTGTAAACTAGAAGAAAAAGCTTCTGGCGGTCACTAGTAAAAAACTTTCGGTTTCATCATTAAAAAAGCCACCGTAAAGGTGGCTTTTTATTTCTATTAACTAAATCCAGATACAAATAAACAGCAAGATAAACTCAAATGGCTACCCTGAATAACCTGTCTAAACTTTCAAATTTGCCAACTGTTTTAACGAGTCACCATCAACTCTTTGTACCGTCCAGTCTTCCATTCCGACAGCGCCAAGGCTTCGATAAAAGTCAATCGCGGACTGATTCCAATCCAACACCCACCATTCAAAACGTCCACAGCCAGTCTCAACGGCTTTACGTGCAAGCTCAACAAGTAACGCTTTACCAACTTTATTCCCCCTCGCATCCGGAGCGACGTAGAGATCCTCAAGGTAAAGTCCGGGCTTTGCCAGAAAAGTCGAATAGTTATAATAATAAAGAGCAAAGCCAACCGGCTTACCAGCTAATTCCGCAATAATGACTTCAGCAAAAGGCTTTTCACAAAACAAACTTTCTTCAAGCGCCAACTCATCAGCAATAACTTCATGGGCTAGTTTTTCGTATTCAGCCAATGCTTTTATAAAAGATAAAATTAAAGAACAATCTTCTATACAAGCGGAACGGATCTGTAAGTCGCTCATTATTACTCCTTATTTAAGGACAATAATACCTGATCAAAACGCTCACCAATTTGGGAATTATTTTGCGGCCCCCAAAGGCTTACCAGATAGATAGCTATCGTTGATACGATAACCCCAGGTATCATTTCATATAATCCCGACAGGCTTCCACTAAAAGTCGATTTAAACTGAATCCAGATTATCACGGTTAACGCCCCTGATAACATTCCTGCGAGCGCTCCCCAGGCTGTCATTCTACGCCACAAAAGAGAGAGTAAAACAACCGGGCCAAAAGCGGAACCAAATCCGGCCCAGGCGTTAGCGACTAATGCCAATACTTTTGAATCTTTATCCATCGCAATAAATATTGCTATTGCAGCCACAACAAGCACTGAAATTCGACCGATCATTACCAGTTCTTTATCTGATGCATCAGGTTTAATAAAACCACGATAAAAATCTTCAGTAACTGCACTTGAAGAAACCAATAATTGGGAATCTAT
>CBDUHU010000433.1:0-4048 GCA_965366725.1 uncultured Kangiellaceae bacterium | reverse complement strand
TGGGAATTGATCTGCCAGCCAATTATATCTACCTTGTTGATCCTCTGGGGAATATTTTTATGCGCTACCCGCTGGTTGAAAATGAACAATCGGCTGCTGCTAAGAGTAAAGATTTAAGAACCGATATTTTGCGTTTGTTTAAATACTCACGCCTGGGTTAGTCGGGTTTCAGAAAAAATAATAAAGAGATTTGCATGAAAACTATTAGTATTCGAAATTTAGCTATTTTTGCAACAGCATTTGCGATGGTCGTGGTGGTATTGGGCGCTTTTACCCGATTATCAGATGCCGGACTCGGTTGTCCTGATTGGCCGGGATGTTACGGCTCAATGAAGATTTCTACCGCTGAAGAGCATATTATTGCGGCAAACGAAGCTTTTCCTGAACGACCTTATGAATTTGCTAAGGCATGGCCTGAAATGGTTCATCGCTATTTTGCTGGTACATTGGGGCTTCTGGTACTCGCATTGGCAGTTATTAGTTGGCGCAATCAGCAAAGATTTTCCATTAAACATTCTACTTTTCTTTTAGTTTTAATTATCTTTCAGGCTGCATTGGGGATGTGGACAGTGACCATGAAGCTACATCCTCTCATTGTGATGCTCCACTTAATGGGGGGGATCACAACCTTCTCCTTGTTGGCATCATTAGCGCTACGCTACCACTATAATTGTGGCCCAAGGTTAAAACTTATCTATCCAGCAAGACTTAAAAAGTTAACCTTATTGGCATTGTTAGTTGTTGTTTTGCAGGTGGTTTTAGGTGGCTGGACTTCAGCAAACTACGCGGCGATGGTTTGCCATGAACTACCAATTTGTCAGGGAGCCTGGTGGGAAAATGCTGATTTTATTTCTGGATTCCAATTGTGGGGACAACAGGCAGATAATTATGAGTTTGGAATTCTTGAACAAAATGCTCGCATCGCTATACATGCGGCGCATCGTATTGGCGCCGTTGTTGCTACCATCATGTTAATTGTTCTTATTGTTGCATTGTTACGAGAAGCTGGTAGTCGGTTACCTCGTTTTTTTGCGATAAGTTTAAGTATTTTATTATCTCTCCAGATTGTATTAGGTATTAATAATATATTATTTCAGCTGCCATTATTTAATGCAGTTGCACACAATGCTGTCGGTGCTTTGTTGATTGTTACTCTGGCTTGTCTTGTTACCAGCTTTTTAATTGCTGAAAAATCTTCTGTTCAGGGAGTGAATCATGACAACAACTAATGCTACCTGGAAAGATTATCTTGAGTTAACCAAGCCCAAAGTTGTTTTGCTGATTCTGCTGACTGCAGTTGTTGGTATGTATATGGCTCCGGCTGAAACTGTTCCGCTTGATATATTGGTCATTGCAACAATTGGAATTGGTTTTGCCGCGGGCGGGGCTGCAGTGGTTAACCATGTGGTCGATCAGCGGATTGATCTCTTAATGGCACGTACCTTTAAACGCCCAGTGGCAACAGGAAAGATTGATAACAAACACGCTATCATGTTTGCGGTGTTTTTATCGATTACTTCGATGGTCCTGTTGTTTACTTTTATTAATGCATTAACTGCTATTCTGACTTTTTTTGGACTGGTTGGTTATGCGTTTGTCTATACCATGTACCTTAAGCGTGCAACACCACAAAATATTGTTATCGGCGGATTAAGTGGTGCAATTCCACCGCTTTTAGGCTGGACCGCAATTGATGGTTACGGTGGAGATATTCATCCTCACGCTCTGTTGCTGGTATTAATTATTTTCGTTTGGACGCCACCACATTTTTGGGCGCTAGCGATTTTCAGGAAAGAAGAGTATGCAAAGGCCGATATTCCTATGTTGCCAGTGACCCATGGTATTGAATTCACAAAACTGAATATTATTCTCTATACTATTTTGTTAATTTTTGCCGCTGCATTGCCTTACCTGGTTGGAATGTCATATTTAATTTATCTAGTTAGTTCGAGTATCTTAGGTGCAATATTTTTGTACTATGCGATAAAACTCAAAATAAAAGAAGAACGTAAGATAGCAATGGATACCTTTAAATATTCAATTACCTATTTAATGCTATTGTTTGTCGCGTTACTGGTTGATCACTATTTTCCAATTAGTTTGTCAGAACTATAAAAAGAGTATTGAAATGATAAATCTACGTCAGTTTATGTTGCTCTCTATTATTGTAATAGCCTCATTTATATCTGGATGTGGTAATGAGCAGAATAGCAGTGCGAAAAACACTTTCAAGCAAGAGTTTAAATCAATGTTGGTTTATCCAAAGAAAAACTTAATTGCTGAATTTAGCCTGTTGGATCAGCATTCTGCTCAGTTTAATCAGGAAAGCTTGAAGGGGGCATGGAATCTTATTTTTATGGGGTACACTTATTGCCCTGACGTGTGTCCTGCAACACTAACTGATATCACCAAAATCTACCAAAAGATTCCAGCAGAGCTACAGAAAAAATTTCGCATTATTTTTCTTTCTGTTGATCCCGTGAGAGATACACCGGAACATTTGGCCCAATACCTGGACTATTTTCATCCTGAGTTTGTTGGTATTAGCGGTGAAAAAGATCAAATTGATAGTTTTGTGCACTCTCTTGGTGGAATTTATTCGCTTAACCAGGAAGAAGGCGAGTTTTACAGTGTCGATCATAGTGGGCGTATTTTTATTGTTAACCCAAAAGGTGAACGATATGGAATCATCACCAGTGAAACCATGCATAATAAAGATAAGTCAGAACTGGTAAATGAACTGGGTATTTTGGCGGAAAGCGAGTAGTTAACAGAAGTTTTGTTTACTAATTGATACAGATTATGCGGGGTTGATACTGTATATAGTGGTATTTTCATTATATGATATCTCCTTGATATAACACCAGAAGAGTAGCTTGTTTTGAAATTTCTTCCGCAAAGTTTTTTTCGACGCAATGCCCTGATGATTGCGACCTTGTTGGTGATTAGTCATGTGGTTTCCTATTTTACCATTCAGCATTTTATTGTTGATAGACATCACCGTATTGTTATGTACCTTGCCTCAAACCAGGTAAAGCTGTTACATATCGGTTATGAAAATGAAATTCCTAAACACCTGGCACCAAGCCTCTCACAAACAACCCAGTTAGAAATTTACTGGGTTAATGCCGTGTCTGAACCTGAAGGATTAAAAGAAGCAAAATTCCACCCGGGTTTTAGTGAACAGGCGGTTCGTTATCTTGGTGAAAACACCCAGGTTAAAGTAGAAACCGATCATAAAGGGATCTATTTATGGATTAATGAGCCTGAGAATCCGGGTTTCTGGATCAGAATGCCTATTGGAGACTATGAAGGGAACAACCCCATTGAACTACTGATTTTTAGTGGGATGTTGCTATTTCTAAGTCTTGCGGGGGCATGGATTTTAGTCAGCCAGCTCCATCGTCCTTTGAAAAGACTGGCATTTGCAGCAAGAGAGATCGGAAGAGGGGACTATCCCGGAAAGTTAAAAGAAACCGGGCCGGTTGAAATGGTAGCTGTTACTTCGGCATTTAATCAGATGGCGGCAAATATGCACCAACTGGAAGAAGACAGAACTCTGTTATTAGCGGGAATTTCTCATGATTTAAGGACACCCATCACCCGGATCAGGCTGGCATCAGAATTTTTATCAGAGCAAGATGAAGAGTTAAAGGCCGGAATTATTGATGATACCCAGGATATGGACGATATTATTGACCAATTCATCGGTTATGTGCGTTATGGCAGCGAAGAACGAAAGGAACCAGGAGATCTAAAGGATCTGATCAGACAGGTGATTGAGGCAGCCTCAAAACAACACAAAGGGATTGAATCTGATTTACAGGATCTTCCTGAAATTGCGTATAAGCCAATGGCTATGAAACGACTGGTGAGTAATCTTATCGAAAATGCTTTTCGCTATGGCAAGGCTCCGGTAGTTGTCAAATGTCATGCCACAGAAGCGTTTATATCGGTCAACATTCGTGATCATGGTAAAGGTATTTCAGATCTTGATATTAAACGTCTGTTCCAGCCGTTTGCCCGAGGCGATAAAGCACGAGGTGGC
>CBDUHU010000432.1:0-4049 GCA_965366725.1 uncultured Kangiellaceae bacterium | reverse complement strand
TTCGGGCCGAAGTACCTGTTCCGCAAGGTGAACGATCAATGGCCTTATTCCCATAAAAAACGGCATTTCTTGCGGTAGCTTTCGGCGAAACAGTGTTACCCGCCCACAGTATGTGGCTCACATCGCGTATCGTTTCATCTTCGGGATGTATAAACGTATCAGGATATTTTTGATTTATTTTTGCCCGTAGCTCTTGACTGAATTGTATTAATTTGCTCGCAGCGTAATCCTGAATTCCAGCAAAATTGGGCTGTGGGTCGACAATGGCATAAAAATTACCCCCGTACGAAACATCAAAGGTCAATTCGCCTAATTCAGAACTATCAATGGTTAAATTGCTGGCCGCTAAATACGATTTTACATTGGTCAACCTGACCCAATCCACTTTAGTACCCGTTTGCTGATAATCGATTTTCACGAGCCCAGCAGGAGTTTCCATTCTGACTTTGCCAGGTTTCTTGGTTGATCGACATCGGTACCCTTGTTGACTGCAACATAGTATGAAAGTAGCTGCAAAGGTATGGTAAAAATTATCGGTGATATAAAATCACCATTGATAGGAAAGCGAATGATATTAATGTTGTTATTCTCATTAATTTCACTCGATTCGTCAGCAAAAACATACAATTGACCACCACGAGCTCTAACTTCTTCCATATTAGATTTAAGTTTTTCAATTAGCTCATTGTTGGGTGCGACAACAACAACAGGCATATCTTGATCGATCAAAGCGAGCGGGCCATGTTTCAGTTCGCCTGCGGCATAGGCTTCGGCATGAATATAGGATATCTCTTTAAGTTTTAAAGCTCCTTCCATTGCTATAGGATAGGATTCTCCTCTACCCAGAAACAAGCAGTGATCTTTATCACTAAATGCTTCCGCCATTTTCTCAATCAGTTTGTCCTTCTTTAATATTTGATTAATTTCGGTTGGTAAATGATTCAATTGGTTAATAATTTCGACTATTTCAGACTTCGGTAATGTTTTCTGGGTTTGAGCAAGAGAAGCTGCAAGCATTAACAAACCTGTTAGCTGTGTGGTAAATGCTTTGGTAGATGCAACACCAATTTCCGCACCAGCTCTAGTCATAAACGCCATATCAGACTCTCTTACCAAAGAAGAACCTGGTACATTACAAACTGCAAGACTGGCAATAAAACCTTTTTCTTTAGCTAACCTTAGTGCAGCTAAGGTATCAGCTGTTTCTCCAGATTGAGAGATAGTAATAAACAGTGAGTTTGCTATCACCACTGTTTTACGATATCGATATTCACTGGCAATCTCAACCTGACAAGGTATCCCTACCATTGACTCAATCCAATACTTTGCGACCATAGCTGCGTGATAACTGGTACCGCAAGCTACAATCTGTACTGCTTGAGTTTTTGCTAATAAAGTCGGCGCTTTATTACCAAAAGACTCCACGATAATTGAGTCAGAATTTAGTCGTCCTTCAAGAGTATTGGTAATTGACTCTGATTGCTCAAAAATTTCTTTCATCATAAAGTGGCGAAACTGCCCTTTATCACCAGCATCATATTGGACACTGGATTCCTCAAAATCACGTTGCAGAATGTCTCCGGAAGAAGAAAGTATTTTGACTTCTCTACGTGTAACTTCAGCGACTTCCCCTTCCTCAAGAAACATAAATTGACGAGTAACCGGCAGTAATGCTAACTGGTCAGAAGCAATAAACATCTCACCAATTCCTTTACCAATCACCAGTGGACTACCTGAACGAGCAACAACCAGGCGATCAGGGTTTGCCAGTTCCATAACAACAGTACCAAAAGCACCTTCCAGTAAGTTTGTCGCTTTAAATACTGCATCGAGCAGCGAATCACTGGATTGACATTCTCTTTCAATCAAGTGAGCCATCACTTCGGTATCAGTATCTGAGTTAAAGTGATAGCCTTGTGATTTTAGTTCTTCTCTGAGTTTTTCGTAATTTTCTATAATCCCATTGTGGACAACGGCTATCCGATCATTAGAAAAATGAGGGTGAGCGTTTGTTTCGTTAGGCTCCCCATGTGTGGCCCAACGGGTATGAGCAATTCCAATACATCCATTAATTGGCTCATCCTGCATTGCCTTTTTTAATTCCGAGACTTTACCAACCCGACGCAATCGCGCAATCTGTTGGTCGGATATGACCGCCAGACCAGCAGAATCATAACCCCGATACTCTAACCGTCTTAAACCTTCTATCAGGATTTCTGCTATATCCCTTTGTGCTATTGCACCAACTATTCCACACATCTATCAGGATACTCCTGTCTTAAGTTTTCTTTTTACTTCGACGCTTCCAGCCTTCGACGTTTTTTTGTTTAACCCTACTAATGCAAAGTAAACCATCTTCAACATCATGGGTAACAGTGCTACCCGCGCCAACAGTCACATTCTTGCCAATCGTCACTGGTGCAACCAACTGACTGTCGGAACCAATAAACGAGCCATCACCAATAATCGTCTGATGTTTATTTTTACCGTCATAATTACAGGTTATAGTACCGGCACCAATATTTACTTCTTTACCAACCTGGCAGTCACCGATATAAGCAAGATGACCTGCTTTAGAGCCTTCGCCTAATATTGATTTCTTAATCTCAACAAAGTTCCCTACATGTGAACCATTTTTAAGCTGTGTTCCCGGGCGCAGTCGGGCAAAAGGTCCGACGCCACAACCTTCACCGATAATTGCTTCCTCAATTACACTGTTCGCCTTAATTTCACTATTCGCTCCGATAGTGCAATCTTTTAAATACACATTGGGACCAATATAAGCGCCTTCTTTTAGCAGAACCTTGCCCTCGATTACACAATTAATATCAATCACAACTTCTGACTCACAGGTTAATGTGCCTCTTAGATCAAATCTTGCCGGGTCTCTCAAAGTAACACCTGCATCCATTAACGATTTAGCCATATTTGACTGCCAAACTCTTTCAAGTGACGCTAGCTGAGAAAGAGTATTTACTCCCTCTACCTCAAACTGATCGACTGGCTGAGTAGTTATTACCTGCTGCCCATCATTTACAGCCATTGCAATGATATCTGTCAAATAGTACTCATTTTGGGCATTATCATTTTCAATCTGGTTAACCCACTTTTTCAATTGAGTACTATTACAACAGAGTATTCCTGTATTCACTTCACCAATCTGTCTTTGTATTTCTGTCGCATCCTTATGTTCAACAATACCAGTTACCTGTCCAGAGTCGTCTCTGACAATACGACCATAACCAGTTGGGTCTTCTTTCAGACAAGTCATCAAGGCAATACCCTGCGGTGCCTGAAGCTGGACTTCTAATAACTGAGACAAGGTACTATGGTGAATTAAAGGTACATCGCCGTAGAGAATCAGGGTTGGTTTGTCATCAATCAGGCTAGGCAACGATATCTTAACGGCATGACCAGTTCCAAGCTGCTGATTTTGTTCAATAAATGAAAGCTCAACGTTACCACCATCAATTGAATTTTTTACTTGCTCGGCACCATGACCGACAACCAGATGGCAATGGCTTGCCAATAAGGAACGACAAGTATCTACGACATGTTGGAGCAGCGATTTTCCGGCTAACTGATGGAGAACCTTCGGTAGTTTTGATTTCATCCGGCTGCCTTTTCCAGCAGCAAGAATTACAACCTGAATATCCATTATTTATGAATCATCTTTAAGAAAAGCAAGTAGGCTATTTTACTTAGATTAGACCGCAAATTAAACCTTTGTTTAGGTAAGTTAAAACCCCTTTAGCCAGCAAGATGTTTAAAACTCCGCTTTACTGGTGCGAGATGGCTTTTAACTGATGAAAAGATTAGTTATTCTCTTCATCATGATTCCTACCACATTCAACACAAAAGCATTACTGGCTAATTATGCTATCTGGATAGCTTTTATCAGCTTTAGTCTTTACGCTTCTATTATCGATTCCTCACGGGCGGGGCGAGAAGTGGATGTATTGGTGAGAACCCAAGGGTATCTGATCAGTTTTGTTCCCTGGATGCTGGTCACACCAGCCTTCTATTTATTCTTACAACGACAGCAGAAA
>CBDUHU010000431.1:0-4050 GCA_965366725.1 uncultured Kangiellaceae bacterium | reverse complement strand
TTAATGTTTGATCCTGGATCTTAAATTTTGAATATTCCTCACTTTTTAAGGATAATAACCATTTTTTTAAATTGGTTGAAATAGAGAGCTTCCAACTATCATTTTCCTGATACATCTGACGTTTAGCCATACCCAGCTTATCGCCTTCGGAGTGAACCTGATAAACTGCATTATAGGGTTCCAGGAAATTCCACAAGTTTTTCCTGATACCTGATTTTATCCGATTGTGTTCACCTGCCATTAGCTCATTGTTCTGAGGCGTAACATTAGCTGTTTTTTTCTCTACATTGATACTTAATGGCTGGTTGGAGGTTTGAGTAGCGGTTGGTGATTCTAGTGGTTGTTCATTGGCGGCATAAGCTGGCTGATAAAGCATGGCACTAAGCAATATTGTCGTGGCAAGTAATAACCAATGATTACTTTTATTATGATCAATTCTCAATGTTAGTATTCCCGTGCTGATGGCATTAGTTGTGGGTAATAACAATCGGTTGTTCCAGCATCTTTTGATCAAAGTATATCCCGTCCTTTTCCATGATAAGTCTGTCTTCAAGGAACCAGCTTGCAACTTGCGGGTATAATTGGTGTTCCAGTTTTTGTACTTGTTGCATCACTAACTCTTCGCTGGCACCTGGCGCTAATGCCATTTGTGCCTGTGCAACTACCGGTCCGCCGTCTAATTCCTCGGTGACAAAGTGAACACTGCTACCATGAAAGCGATCATTATTCTCTAGCGCTCTCCGGTGGGTGTGTAAACCCGGGTATTTAGGCAACAGGGAAGGGTGAATGTTCAATAATCGGCCACTAAAAGTTTTTACAAATTCTGGCGTCAGAATTCTCATAAATCCAGCGAGGATAACCAGATCTGGTTGAAACTGATTAATTGCTTCTGCCATTGCCTGATCAAAACTTTCACGGCTGGCATAATCAGTGTGTTCAATTACCTGACTTTCAATTCCAGCTTCCTGAGCGCGTGTTAGTCCATAAACATCGGCTTTATTACTAAAAACAGCAACAATTTCTCCGCCAAGAAGCTCTTTATTCTGATAATCAATAAATGCTTGCAGGTTTGAGCCGCTTCCCGAAATCAGTACAACAATGCGCTTCTTACTCATTTACCTAATTCCTTCAATTGCAGCAGGCTCAATTTATTGATTCTATTTTGAACTAGATAAAACTGACTTGATTATCGTCTTCTGCTTCGACTATCTGACCAATATGCCAGGCGTCTTCGCCGCAATCTTTGAGTATTGATAACGCGGTATCAAGTTGATCTTCGGAAACAACTAGAACCATACCAACACCACAATTGAATGTTCGGTACATTTCCATTGGCTCAACATTGCCATTTTCTTGTAACCAATTAAAAACCGTAGGCATTTGCCAGCTTGACTGATTAATCTGGGCACAGGCATTTTCTGGTAAAACCCGTGGAATATTTTCCAGCAATCCACCACCAGTAATATGGGAGAGTGCCTTTAAATTGATTGATTTAGCCAGTTTTAATACAGATTTAACGTATATTCGAGTTGGTTCAAGCAGTGTTTCTGCTAAAGATTGTCCATTGAAGTCCTGATTAAGATCTGCCTTTGATACCTCAATGATCTTACGAATAAGTGAGTATCCGTTAGAATGGGGTCCACTTGAAGCAAGACCGATCAGCTGATCACCTGTTTTTACCTGAGTACCATCAATCACTTTCGATTTTTCGACAATACCGACACAAAAACCTGCCAGATCGTAATCTTCTCCTTCATACATACCAGGCATTTCAGCGGTTTCACCACCGATTAATGAGCATCCTGAAAGACTACATCCTTCACCAATTCCAGTGACAACACTGGCTGCAGTGTCCACATCTAGCTTTCCGGTTGCATAGTAATCGAGAAAAAATAACGGCTCTGCACCTTGAACAATCAAATCATTGACGCACATTGCAACAAGATCTATACCAACCTTATCATGAATGCCTGCATCAATTGCTAACCTTAATTTAGTACCAACACCATCAGTTCCGGAGACCAGTACTGGTTCTTCATATCCTTTTGGTAATTCAAACATTGCACCAAATCCGCCAAGGTTTGACACAACTTCCGGGCGTCGAGTTGCTTTGGCGACGCTTTTAATGCGCTCAACAAGTTGATTACCGGCTTCTATATCAACACCAGCATCCTTATAACTAAGTGACTTTGAGGGGGTATCTGACATTCTGTAAGATCTCGTATTACAATGGAGGAAATTTTGCGCGCTATTCTACCATGACTTGTGCTGAGATCGAGTCATTAACGAGTTAAAATGATAAAATAAATGAAAAATAGACTGCCTGGCATTGTTTAATCAATTAGCCCGCTTGCTGTTCTATCTCTTGTAAGGCCTCATTTATTGCATATTCATTAAATGCCGGGTCCTGTCTATCAATTTCGTAGGGACCCGTCCAGTCTTCTGGTGGCGCCGCTTCCATTGGGACTAATGTTTTCCATCCACTGAATTCGAGTTCTTCTATTTCACCATCAAAATATTGTATCTCAATACTTTGTTCATCATAGTCAATAGCGACCACTTCAAATAGTGATTGAGAGGTAATAGGGCGATACCAATGTCCTATTTCTGCTGATATTTGTCCAGACATCATAATGCGGCTCCTTATCTCGTGACACGCGAGATGTTGACATATCGACTGATCGGTTTGATCAGATTGACTTAGCTTTATCATCGTCTAAAAGCCTTGCTTTTAAAAGGACCGTTTTGTTAGCAGTAGAAATTTTATTAGACTAATTTTGACTTAAAACTCTTTAATTCAGGGGCTTACAGTCGCAACTACCGGTATTTTAATCTCAGCTTGAGAAGGTTGGGTGATTTGATTAATAAAAGTGTCGGATTGATCCGTCAAGTGAGCATAAATTAATTGGTAGGTGAGTACATTTTTGACATATTCTCGAGTTTCCTTATAGGGTATCTGTTCAATCCATTCAATAGGTTCAAGTGTGGAAGACTTTTTAATCCATGACTGAACTTTGCTTTTACCCGCATTATAAGCCGCAGTTGCAAAAACCGGTTGATTATTGAAAGTCTGATAGAGTTCTCCAAGATGAGCGATGCCCAACAGGATATTAACTTCAGCCTGTAATAGTTGTGATTTATTGGAATAGGGTAATCTGTTTTTTGCGGTTTGTTTAGCTGTCTCATGGGTCAGCTGCATTAATCCTCTCGCTCCTGCTGGTGAAATTGCGTCGGTTTTAAACGCACTTTCCTGTCGGGTGATAGCATAAGCCCAACTTAAAGGTATTTTATTGCGTTTTGCCTGTTCTTGATAGATTGGCAGGTATTCAAGTGGGAAGCGCTTGATCACATCATCAATCTCGCTGCTTTTGGCAAAGGCCAGAATTGCCTGATGCTGCCAGCCCCATTGATGAGCAAGCACTGCCAATTCCAGGTATTTTCCTTTGCCCTGAATTGATGTTAGATAATTCCATTGGTAGCGGGCATCAGTCATTCGATTGAGTTGGATAAACTCTTTAGCTCTAATTGCTGCCGGGTGAGCTTCGATTAATGAGAGAGTTGGCTGATCATATTGAGCAGTTTGTATTTGCAGGTTTGCGTTTTTGTTCAGTCGCGAAGCTGCCAGAAATCCATAATAACTGCGTTTGTTAGCAATTGAATTAAATAATTCTTCTGCCCTGGCGGTTTGTCCTAATTGGTGTTCCGCAACCGCAAGCCAATAAATCCATTGATTGTGATTAGATGCCTGGTTGGCGTAGATTGTTGTCAGCGATTTAATCGCCGGCCAATCCTGTTTAACCATATAAGAGGAAAGTAACCATTGTTTAACCGATGAATCAGGGTTTTCAATTGCTTTAAGCCAGTTAACAGCGCGAGGATCCTTGTCGATTGCCAGGCTTAGCGCAATAACCCGCCGTAAAGCATTGGCCTTTTCAACGGTTAAGTCCTCTATAGACAGTCTTTGCCACAGTTTTATAGCTTTATCGGGATCTTTAGCTTGTTCGTGCTCGGCGTGACGGTAGTATCCGCTTTCGGTATCGAGTCGGATCG
>CBDUHU010000430.1:0-4051 GCA_965366725.1 uncultured Kangiellaceae bacterium | reverse complement strand
CACGCCATAACTGATCTTGTGAGTCATATATATCAGTTATTCCAACTTGCCAGCTGTCTTCATCAATATAGAAAACACGTTTTTTATATTGGTGACGAGTGTCTGATTTAAGGTTCGCTTCAACTACCCACACACGGTGCAATTCATAACGCACGAACTCCGGATTAATGTGACCAGCTTGAATGATCTCATCATAAGTAACAGTGTCAGAATGTAGTTTGTAGTTATTGTACGGAATATATATCTCTTTCTTACCGATGGTTGTCCAGTTGTAACGATTTGGAGCACCATTGTACATATCGAAGTCATCAGTGGTACGCAACCCATCAGCCGCTGTTCCCGGTGCATCGTAGGCTACATTTGGAGCACGACGAACACGACGCTGACCAGTGTTATATGTCCAGGCCTGACGAGGCTTTTTGATCTGATCCAGAGTTTCATGTACTAACAGTGCAGTACCCGCCAGACGCGCTGGAGAAGTAACCCATTGTTTGAAATAAAAAGCCATATTTTTCTTTTCAAGCTCTTCCGGTTTTGCATCTTTCTTGTTGTAAAGCTGATCTAATTCATCACGGAATTTAATCAGTGAGTAGCTTCCATCTCTTTGTGGAGTTGCCTGGCCGGTAAAACGAGTTACTGTTTCTCCACGATAACGAACTATATGATTCCAGATAACTTCTAAACCGCTTTTAGGAATTGGGAATGGAAAGCCAACCGCAGCATTTTTAAGTCCATTACCACCTTCAACTAAATCAGTACGCATCGCGTTAGCTTTAGTTTCATCATATACATGCGATGGATAGGATGCACTTCGCTGTGTTTTATAAACATCCATTTTGAAAGTTTCAGGATATGCCGCAAATAAAGCAATTTGCCCAGGAGTCAGGTTATCCTTATATTGATCAAGGTTTGCCGCAGTAATAGTGAACTCAACTTTATCATCCGCATATGGGTCCGGGTGAAAATCTCCCACTTTATAACCAGCAGGAGGGGTCGTTATTCCGCCAGTCCACTCTGGAATAGTGCCAGCAGCATTGCCCGCTTTTTCCGATCCCATTGGCGTTAAGGAAGTGCCAAGCTGTTCGGCTTCTTCAGGAGATATTTTTGCCATTGCAGTGCTTGTTGCCAGACCAAAGCAAACTGCACCGGCGATTAATGTTTTCGTTAATTTTATAGCCATGTTTGCCTGTCCTTCTTAGAATGAGTAGCTAATGTTAGCAGCGATAAAGTCTCTATCGCCCATTACGTTTTGAGTACCAGCACCAAAGAACGAAGAGTAACCAATGTCAGCTTTCCATTCCGACTTATAGTCCATACCTAATCCCAGGGTTACGGCTTTACGATCTTCAACAAAGTTACTAATGGGTCCGGGCGTGATGCCTGAAACATCATGCTGAAAAACTATTCTTGGCGACATATTCCAACCACCGATGACATCGGTATAATCCCACTTACTGACTATTCGATATCCCCAGGAGAAATCATCTGCAAAATCGTTTGTTTCAACACCTTCAAATGGTGCTCGTGCAGGGTTTCCACTTCTGTGTGTCGCAGGAGCATTAAATCTTAATTCGTCCTGATCTGGCATATCTAAAATAACATTAGCGCCAAATTCAGCTAACATGACCCATTGATCGGCACCCCATGTTGGCCCCATAAACTTAGTCACTGTCGCTTGATATTGAACCGTATCAAATAATCGGTATCCGGAAATCTCTTCACCAATAGCCGCGCCGCCAGGTATTTGAGAAGTACCACTTGGGACACTACCAACAGGCTCCAGTGTAGCAAATAATAACTCTACATCATCAATCTGTAATGGTTCGTCTTTACGGTAAGTCAGTTCCCCGGCAATTGAGTAGCCACTATCAGTTGAAGTATTAAAACTAAAACCATACATTTGAATATCTTCTAGATACTCAAAGAAACCTGTCGTTGCAACACCATTGTGAGCAAACGCTGAAATAATTGGTCTTTTATTATGGTAGTTAACATAATAAAAACCGAATTCTGTGTAATTCAAATCTTCCGCTAACCACGCCAACTTGATACCAAACTGACCATCATCATCTGCATCACGATCGGCTAATCGGAAAGCAACGGTTCCAGGCGTTCCTTCTGGAATAGTACTGAAACCAAGATGGATACTTGTACCTGACTCACCGGTAAAATCCTGAGTCGCAAAATAAGTGCCGGGCTCATCTGTTCTAAATGATTCCCATTCAAACTGAACAAAAGCTTCTAAACTCAAAGATTCAGTTAAATCAATAGAAGTCCAGAGGGTATTTACCGGGATAAGTGCTTCTTTTAATTCAGCACCAGGAACACGCAATTTGGTCACATCAACAGCATTGATTTCAGACAAACCATGCTGAATAAATGTACTTTCACCCCAGCTAATTACCTGACTACCAAGACGAGCTTGCATGGCACTTTCGCCAATATCCCAGGTTTGATAGATGTAAGCATCAAGTAGTCTATAATCTTCGCCTTGCTGATCTAACGCATGCTCAGTAATTGGTCTAAAACGATCTTCTGGGCTATCTTCCAGTTCAAAATCATAAAAACCGGTTCCGCGAATAAAAAAGCCAAAACCGTTGTTATGTTGCATACCGATTTCGGTGGTGAATTTTATTGCCGTAGAAAAAGCATCACCTTGATCAAAGTTAAGGTTGCCATCATCACCGTTGTTGGACCATGCACCACGTGACAAGTCCAACGGTACACCTTCCAGTTCGGCTAGATTAGAGTGACCTATTCTTGACTCATCACGGTCTTCAACCCGCCAACTAGAACCAAAGGAGAGCGTTGTATCCCAACTACCACTCCAATTTTCGGTATTTAATTCAATCGCTTGCGCTGATTGTCCAACAGTGAGTGCCAATGCCACAGCAGCGGCTGTTCCAGCTACTTTATATCTGTGCATGTGATTTAGCCCTTTTTTTATCATTTTATTACCTTCCCCATATGAGAGCGGATTATGAATTTTGCCGAACCTGACTATATATTACCTGACCAGAAAAGCAGCATTTGCTCGTGCTCTTCAAAAAATGTCCGGACAATTCCAAAATGTCTTAATAAATCCAAGATGTCCTAAATTAGACCAAAGCCTAGTCTTAACCTATTATGGAAAATCATCCGACCAGTTTAAAGTTTTTTTTCAATTATTTTTATTTCATAAATATCAATAACTTACAATGCTTCGCTGATGACGCAACGCACCATCAGCGGCTAATACGGGCTAACTCCACTGCTTTTCCTGTTGTTAGATATTGCAAAACAAATTTCCCATGAACACCATCATGTGTTACGTGCTGATTAAGCAGGTTTGCGGGGAATTGAACCTTCAATCCACTTGTAGAGCTTGCTATCACTGACTTCGCCTTACCTCTGTAATATCTCAAACACTCGTCAGCGCTAATCGATAGCCGCATTTCTACCGTTAAAATATTGGCCGAATCATTCTGCGGCTCTGTCATATTGTTCTTCCAGTCTAAATAACCTATGTTCAAGAGTTGCTATCAGGTGAACTATCTCTTCGGCGTCATCCTGAAGGTGTCTGATTTCATTAATCAGTCTTCTACGCTCCTCTGCACTGGTTTGACCGCCAATAATAATCTCTTCTTTATACTTGATTTCACGCTTTAGCTTTTCATGAGCGGCTTGGTTTTCTCGAATACGATTATTGTAATCATCTATTTCGACCTGGATTGCATAAAGTGCCTGACCTTTGCGATAGCCCTGAGTAAAATTGACTGCTAGTGAATCTTTGCAAACACTATTAAAACGGCTTCCATATCGTCCCAGATTAAAGCCATTCTGATAAGTACAATATTGAATCAAACCGCGTTTACGACCCTTTATATATAGCTCAAGATCAGGAACAATGCCATATTCAGCGCAAGCACTTCGGTGTTCTCCTACGTATGAGCCTGCTTTTCCACTTGCTCCATCTTCCAGGCCAATAATTTCCCAATTTGCCACCTGGCATTCATTTTGGTTCATTGTGGCACAGCCGGGCAATAAAGACATTGCGGCAGCCGCTGCTAGT
>CBDUHU010000429.1:0-4052 GCA_965366725.1 uncultured Kangiellaceae bacterium | reverse complement strand
TAAAAGAGCCTTAAGGAATCAAAACTGGTTACGCTCTTTAACCGCATGTGCTGCATTGGTGTTAGCGCCATTTAGCCCGGCATTTGCCGCAGGTCAGGGAAGCTCGGGAACCAGCTCGACAGCATCAACTGAAATTAGTTTGACCATACTTCCCGATATAGTAAATACTTCAGCTAGTGCCGTTCATTTTAGTCCGGATAACCAGTCAAAAGTCAGTAGTGGTTTATGCACAAGTGATTTTAATACTGAGCTTTACCGGGTAGTTGCGGAAGGCTCCGGAGAAAAAGGAGCTTTTGTTTTAACTGATGATAATCAGGATGAACTAAGCTACCAGGTTTCTTTTCAACAACAGGGCCAGGAATTTCAAAATTTAGCTGCAGCTAATGCTTCAAACTACTTTAATAACAATATCACTAGTCAGCTTGACTCGAACTGCAGTGATGCGAATGATAATCGAATAAAAGTATCATTGGATAACCAGGTTGATCCAAAAGATAAGTCTGTTTATTCCGGACATCTGACAATTACTATCGCTGCCGAATAGCTAACAGATTGACTTTGCTACAAAGTTCTTATTTATGAGAGCCTCAACTCTTGTTAAAATGATTGACAATCAGCTTACAAATCTCTGTAATAGAAGAAAAATCATTAGAGTCATATTGTGCGATACCTTTTTGTTGTTCTTTGCTTATTCTTTTCCGCCCAGCTAACTGCTGGTATTTCTCTCAGCCAGGCGATTATTCACTTTGAAGAAGACGGTAAACGTAGTGAGGATGTTGAAGTTTTTAATCAGGGGCAGGAAACGCTTTACGTTAAAGTTGAGCCGAGCATTATTCATAATCCAGGTACAAAAGAAGAGTCCAGAGAGTTATATCGTGATCCTCGTAAAGCAGGGTTATTAGTTTCACCACAGAGGTTGGTTATTGCGCCAGGTGCCAGAAAAAGATTGCGCTTTGTTCGTTTGGATAACGGGCAAGAGACAGAGCAGGACAGGGTTTTTAGAGTTTTGGTAAAACCAGAAGTAGGAGAAGTTAAATCAGATCAGACTGCAGTAAAAATTATTGTTGCTTACGAAGTACTGGTACTTTCGCAGCCCAAAAATGCCAACTTTCAGTTGAACCATTTTTTTGAAGGTAAAGTATTAACCCTCAAGAACAAAGGAAATACAAACGTATTATTACAAAAAGGAACTCAATGTCCTCCCGGACAATCAGTTGAAGATGAAAATAATCAATGTGCAGAACTGCCCGGAAAAAGAATATATTCTGGCAATACCTGGAAAGTGGAACTTCCTTTTTTAACCCCGGTTAACTACTTAATCTCTTCAGGCCTTGATAATGATTTAGTGACTTTCACTCCAGAAAAAAAGTAATAATAATCAATGATGATGAATTGACAAAATGCACGCTAGAATACTGCCTGGACTAATTTTCTTTGTAACTTGTTTACTAATATCTCTGTGTCTTCCTGCGCAAACCGCAACTAAAAACATTAAGCAAACTGATGGTTTATCTGAGCAACAAAATGGTGATAGTGCAAAACCGGTTATTACCACTGGTATTCCTGAGGGCTATGAAGATCTTCTAGAACCGCAACTAACCCTGGTTGATATCTACTTTAATGGTATTTTGGTTGGTGCCACTCTGGCTAGCTATACACCAGAAACGATTGCCTTTGAAGAACCTCAGGAGATATTAACGATGCTAACCTCGTTAATCGATCCACAGTCTTTGCTTTCCTATTTAACAGTATTATTTCCAACAAACCAGTCGCGTTTGTGTTTCTATCAGGGACAACCTGATTGTGGTGTACTGCGACCGCAGGTAGTCGGAGTTATTTTCGATGAAAGTCGATTAAAAGTTGATCTATTTATTAACCCTACACTTTTAAAACAGCAAACATTGGCAATTGATAAATATCTACCACTATCAACAAGTGGTGCGTCAATGATCAATGCACTGTCAATGGCTTTTTCCGGTGGTGAGCTACGTGAAGATTTCTATGCCGCCCAATTAAATACAACCTTTGGTTACAAGAACTATCATGTAATTGCTAATATCGAATCGGATAGTCAGAATAATACGCGGCTCGATCAATTATCAATGGTCTATGAAAATAGAAACTTATCTTTTCAGGTTGGTTCCTTTAGAACACGAACACAGTCAAATGACTTTTTTGGACAACGTGACTTTTTGGGAGTTAGAGTTGAGTCTTCATTAGCGAGTCGGACAGATTTGGAACAGGCCTCTGGGAGTAGAATTTTTCTTTTTCTGAACGAACGTTCAAGAGTAGAAGTATTTAAAGATGGACAGCTACTTGATAGCCGACTTTATCAGGCCGGAAATATTGAGCTTGATTCAAGAGATTTTCCTCAGGGAGCCTATAACCTTGAGATAAAGGTGGTTGGTGATAGTGGCAGAGAAAGAGTAGAGACTCACTTTTATTCAAAATCTTTGACTCTGCCGCCAATAGATGAGAGCTTATTTTTCTTTGAAGCAGGTTATCCTGAGGATGATCGAAGAGAAAATTACCCGGTTGCCAAAGACGATGCGTTAGCACGTTTTGGCTATGTTTCGCGACCTTTCGATTTTTTTGGCGCGAGTATTGCGTTGGCAAAAAATCGACAACAGCAAAGTGCTGAATTTGGTACTTACTGGTTGGCCAATCAATTGGAATTGCAAACCAATCATGCGATAACTGCGGATAGTGATCATGCTAGCTACTATCTATTGAACTTGAGACGACCTGATTTCTTTCTGTCGGCTTCTTATCGAAGAACTTACACTGATAGACAGAGTTCAATTAACTCTGAACTCCGATTAATTGCCGAAAATTCCAGGCAAACAGTGATAAATCTGGGAATGCCACTGTCTGATTCAATATTGAATATATTCGCTCGAACGAGCACTTTTGAAGAAGCTGATAATTTTAGGGCTTATGGTCTTAGCTGGCGAAAAAATTTATTTCGCTCCGGACGAATGCTTTTAGACTGGAATATTGATTTTAGTAAAGAAAAAGATGATAAGCGCTTACTAACTGGCTTAACCCTCAGGTTCCTCAACCGGAATTGGAGTTGGGATTCAAACCTGTCCTATCAAAACAGACAAACAGCTCAGCAAACTCAACGATACTGGGATCAATATTTAAGAGTCACTCATAGAGATATTGAATCAGATTATGGTTCTCTGACAAATAGTCTGGAGTTGAGTAATACTGCAGAGCGCACCAGTGCTGTATACCAATCTGAAGTAAGCAATGACTATGGTCAAAGCCGATTAATTTTAGAGAATATCAATGGTGGTTCGCAGATTGATGATAGTGAGGGCAATTCTGGTAGTCGAAACCGCTACTCTTTAACCGGACATTTCAATTTTGTTACTAGTGGTGGCGAAATTGTGATCGGCGGAAACAGGCAAAATGCCGCTGGGATATTGATTGATCTGGAAATGGTTGAAACTGAGGGATTGGACTTTAGTGTTATCATTAATCGAGTCGAACGAACTCGTGTTAAAGCCGGCGGAAAGACATTTGTTGCTTTACCGCCTTATGAGAGCTATCAAGTTACACTCATTCCATTAGGTGAGACATTAGTTAATTTTGATAATACACCAAAACAATTTACCCTTTATCCTGGAAACGTTGAAAATCTGGTGTGGCGAATTAAGCCGGTAAAGGTCATTATTCTGCAACTGATAAATGATGGTGAACCCTTTTCAAATAGTCGGTTACAGAGTGATAATATTTACGCTCGAACTGACGAGTCAGGGTGGATTCAAATGGAAGTCAGCGAGGCTGCAGAGTTGCGATTTGTTAACTCACTATCTCAGGAGTGCAAGATTAAGTTGGATGAAAAAGACCTTCTGGAAGGAGTGAATTATTTAGGTAGCAGAGATTGTTTATGATAGATGTTAATCTATTGATTATTCAGGTGTTATTGTCACCGTTAACAGCCCTGTATATCTTCCTGGTGGGGCCGCTTGTAATTCAAGTCGATTAAATTTTATATCCAGATTGGCATTTAAACCGGTTGGACAGTTTAACGAGTCGCGTTC
>CBDUHU010000428.1:0-4057 GCA_965366725.1 uncultured Kangiellaceae bacterium | reverse complement strand
TCCAGATCTTTATGGACATTAGTCTCAACCCAACGGTTACTCCCCATCGCCGTGCCGTGACAGGATTTTAATAATCCTTCTGGATACACGGCATGAACATCACCGATGCCAACTGCATCGCAGGTGCGCACAATTGCGGCCAGGTTATGTGGTTTATGCACTTCATCCATAAAGACGGTGAGATCTCGCTGACGACGTTTGAGTAAAGCAATGATCTTTTCATTTCTGGAATTCATACTAATACAACCAGATTATTGAGAAGATTCTGAACTAGATAATTCCATTACTCCGTCCATTTCCACCTGTGCTCCCTTAGGCAGTTCTTTTACTCCAATGGCCGCGCGCGCAGGATAAGGTTGAGTAAAATACTCAGCCATCACTTCATTAACAATTGGAAAGCAACTTAAGTCAGTCAGAAAGATATTTAGCTTGGCAAAGTCATTTAAAGTTCCACCCGCCGCTTCAGCAACTGCACTTAAGTTTTTAAATACCTGATGGATTTGTTGTTCAATTTCTTCACTAACAAATTCCATAGTGGCAGGATCAAGCGGGATCTGGCCTGAAAAATATACCGTATTACCGGTCTTAACCGCCTGTGAGTACGTACCTATGGCCGCGGGTGCTTTATCGCTATTAATAATTTCACGAGACATTAGTATTCCTTAAAGTAAGTTAGTAAAAACTATTGGTTGAATTAAATCAGCTTAACGGTGACGAGAAACCTTGATGACAAAATCATATAATCTGATCTTACGGATCAAATTAGCTAAATGAAGTCGATTTTTAACATCAATCAGAAAGCTCAACAGATTAGTGGCACCATCTTTTGCGTCAATTTCAATATTTACAATATTGACCCCATCATCAGCAATCAGACTGGTTACTTTGGCTAATACACCATGTTGATTCACAACATCGACTCTTAACTCAACTCTGAATTCGCCAACAATATCCTTTTCCCATTGTACCGGTACATACTTGTCCAGATGTTGATGGTGATTAGCAACATTATTACAATCCTGACGATGGAGGATAAAACCGCCACTGGTACTAATAGTTCCCACAATTGGATCGCCGGGAATAGGATGACAACATTTAGCATATTCGATCATCATTCCCTCAGTGCCTTTTATCGCAAGAGGTTGATTATAATCTTCATGCTTTTTAATTGCGGTTTCTACTTTTGGGTCAAGCCGGTGCGCAATAATAACGCTGGCTGTTTGTCCTAACCCAATCTCCGCTAAAATATCATTAAAACTTTCATGACGAGTCTCTTTTTCGACTCTTCGAATAACCTTTTTATCAATTGAATCAAGACTGGTACCACCAAGAGCTTTCTCTAATAACCTTCGACCGAGATTGATCGCATCATCACGTCTTAAGTTTTTGATAAAGTGCCGAATATTACTTCTGGCTTTACTGGTGGTTACAAAACTCAACCAACCAGGATTAGGTTTGGCCCCTGGTGCGGTAATAATTTCCACCGTCAATCCGTTGCTCAGTTCACTTGAAAGAGCCGAAATTTTGCCATCGATTTTACAAGCGATACAGCTATTACCAACATCGGTATGAATTGCGTAAGCAAAATCAACCGGAGTGGCACCTTTGGGCAATTCAATAATATTGCCGTTAGGGGTAAATATATAAACTTCATCGGGGAACAGATCGACCTTAACGCTTTCGATAAACTCTAACGAGTCACCGGTGTTCTTCTGTAACTCAGACAGATTTCGCATCCATTCACGCGCTCTTATTTCTGCCCGGTTAATATCACTGCCACTTTTATACAACCAATGAGCAGCAACACCATTTTCTGCCATTTGATCCATCGTTGATGTTCTTATTTGAACTTCAATATGCAACCCATGCGGGCCTTTTAGAGTAGTATGTAAGGATTGGTAGCCATTGGTTTTGGGGATTGCGATATAGTCTTTAAATCGCCCTGGAACCGGACGATACAGGTTGTGTAACTGGCCTAATACTCGATAACAGTTATCTTCAGAATCCGTGGTTACCCGAAATCCATAGACATCCATTACATCATTAAAAACACGGGCTTTTTCACCAACTTTTTCCAACATTTTCTGATAGATACTAAATGGAGATTTTTCCCTGCCAATTACATCAGCATCAATATGCTCCGCCTGAAGTCGACTTTGAATATTGTTACAGATACTACTGACAATCTCTTTACGATTTCCACGCGCTTTTTTAACCGACTCTCTGATAACCCGACAACGCATCGGGTGTTTGGCAGCAAAACCAAGTTCTTCCAACTCCATGCGTACCGCATACATACCCAGCCGATTCGCAATTGGCGCGTATATCTCAATGGTTTCCTGAGCAATTCTGCGCTGCTTATCAGGCCTTAGCGAACCCAATGTGCGCATATTATGCAGCCGGTCCGCCAGCTTAATTAGAACTACTCTCAAATCTTCAACCATCGCCATCATCATCTTGCGAAAGTTTTCAGCCTGAGCTTCTTCTCTTGAACGAAATTTAATTTGGGTTAACTTACTAACACCTTCGACCAGTCCTGCAACCCGTTCACCAAATTTTTCGGTCATTTGTTCGCGAGAAACATCACAATCTTCAATCACATCATGCATTATTGCCGCCATGATGGTTTGTTGATCTAAATGCAGCGAGGCAAGAATTTTTGCGACAGCAACAGGGTGGGTAATATAAGGATCGCCACTTGAGCGAAGTTGCCCGCTATGCGCATCACGGGCAAAGATATAAGATTCTTCTATTTTCTGAATTTGTGAAGGCTCTAAATAGCTCTGTAATTGTTCTTTAAGTCCGCTAAAAAGATACACCAAATTCTCCGACTAGATCACTAAACTTAGTCTTCAATAAGACTAACAGGCTCTTCGACAACAGATGAACCTAATCGGTCAACATTATCAGTTGTTACCAGATTCTCTTCAATCTCTCTTAATGCGACCACGGTTGGCTTATCATTGTCCCAATCAACCATCGGATCTTTACCACCGGTTGCTAACTGCCTGGCGCGTTTAGACGCTACCATGATCAAATCAAATCGATTACCGATCGCTTCAACAGCATCTTCAACAGTTACTCGTGCCATGATTTACTCCAATTCATTATTTAATATTCAGTCTGTCAAACCAATCTCTTGAAATCGATCAGTCAACACAAAATCTACCTGTTTCCAGAGAAACACCGCTGTTTTCAAAAAAATAGACAGAACAGGTTATCTGGGAAGCCAGCGCAAAAAGGTCGCATAGTTTACCTTAAATTATGCGCTAGTCCAAAAGATTGCTCAACAAATGAGCGTGTTTTCTTTGTTGATTAGCCAATTTTTGTCGTTCTGCTAGCAAAATAGCCTTTAATTCGCTCACCGCGAGAGAAAAGTCATCGTTAATGACCAGATAATCATATTCGGAAAAATGTGACATTTCACTTTGTGCCGCCTGCATTCGTTGTTCAATCACAGAATTATCATCCTGCCCGCGTCCCTCAAGCCTTTGTTGAAGTGCTTCACGGGATGGGGGAAGAATGAAAATTGAGCGGCTTTGAGGTAGCTGTTGACGGATCTGACGAGCACCTTGCCAGTCAATTTCAAGGATCACATCGACGCCACTTTTCAGTTGCTGCTGTATAGAAGCTTTACTGGTGCCATAATAATTACCAAAAACCTCTGCATGTTCAAAGAATGCTTCTTCAGAGACCAGTGTTTGAAAGTCTTTCTGAGTGACAAAATGATAATCACCACCATCAGCCTCACCCTGACGCATTGCACGGGTGGTGTGGGAGATTGACGTTTCAACCTGCTCAATTTCCGTGAGCAACTGTTTTAATAGACTAGTTTTACCGGCACCAGAAGGAGCGGAAACAACATATAAAGTGCCTGTTGAAGTATTGTTATCTATCATTCAATTCTCTAATCGGTATTTAACGGCAAATTTTTCAGCTTAACTGGGTTAATTATAAACTGGCTTCAATTCTCAACGCTAGTATTGTTATCGGCTGACTTGGCATAATTGTAAAATACCATAGCATTGCCAGCATCAATCGGGTATTTTTATCATTA
>CBDUHU010000427.1:0-4065 GCA_965366725.1 uncultured Kangiellaceae bacterium | reverse complement strand
AGGGGTTACAGTCAACTCAGCCTGTGTCACTGTCCAATCGGCATATTTTACATCGAAAGATGATTCATTAGAACATATGAATGTTGTTCTCCAAGGTCCACCTGCTACCATTTGTGGTTGACTGGTCCAAGGACCATTCAGCGCAATTTGGGTTCCACTTGAGTTAACGCATTGAGTCGCATTGACACTCCTCCAGTTTAGAGTATTTGTTTGTCCAACAAAAACGTGAGCATCATCATAAAATAGCTCGGTGATTCTTACGTCTGCCGCACTCACTGAACCAACAGCGGGTGCAATAAGCAATGCTAATAAAATTTTCTTCATCGATAAATCTCCTGATACCTAATTCAATAGTTTCCTTGAAATAGTACTAATCAATACCAGCGTAAAGCTAAAAATAAATATTGCTTCCTTTTCACTATTTAGCTGAAACGCTGCTGTCGTTTATTTTTATCCATTCAAAATGTGGCTCAATAAACAACTTAAATGCTACCTGACACATACAAGACCAGTTAGCAAAATTCTGACATTCATTGTTAAAATTCGGACATTCTGGATGAATTAACGTGCTATTTGTTCAAAACAGAAAATTTGACGCAGGTAAAGAGCGGGAAAATAACTAAAGTACCATTAAATGTGGTTTTATAAACGCCGAATAGCCAATTGCTGACTATACTTAATTACATAAAAACGTAAATAATCATAGCGGCTGAACAGATGAGAATCGAAGAATTAGGACTTCAAATTGGCGATGCAATGCAGTTACAAATTGGCGATAGTCAGGAACAACGCTATCCAGTGAGGTTTTATGGTTATAAGCCCAATGGAAGTATAATCGTATCAGCACCCAAATCCGGTGAAAATAAGATGATATTTGTACGCGAATCACTATTGGTAACATTACGCTTTGTCGCCAACAATGTCGCATCAGGCTTTACCAGTCGGGTTCTGGCAACCAGGGGACAGCCTTATCCATACCTCCACCTGGAAATCCCCAAAGAGATACAAACAGTTGAAGTCCGCAAGGGGATGCAGGTAAAAACAGATTTAAGTGTGACGGTGCTGAATAAAACTGAAAAATCCGCAGCTGTTGTCGCACATATCACCAACTTGAGCAACAATACTATCCAACTAGAATCTAAGAAAGCATTTGCTGATGAAGAGAGCATCATTTCGGTCACTTCATCTTTAAAAATCGGTAAAATAGAGCGACTAATTACCATGGATTGCATGGTGACTCACTGCAAAGAAAAACCTGATGGAAATAGCTATGTTTTTAAGGCTGATATTACAGAAATAGATGATGAAGATATGATGATCATACAATTTTACATCTATCAGGAACTGTTGCGAAACCTCCATATAATATAAACTACTGATGATTAATCAAGTATTGTAAACTCTATCGGAAGTAAGGTTTGGTCTGGAACATAGGAGTACCAGTCCACTGCTGACTTAACTATGTTCGACGGTTATACCCTATCTCTTAATATTGACTCAACTAACCGCGAAAATAGACTTCTATCAGATGAAATCCAAATTGGCTCTTAACCGGCCCATGAAGTTTATTAACCGCCTTTTTAAATATTACCTGCTCCACTGAACGAACCAATTGTCCCGGTCGAACTTCTCCTAAATCACCACCACGCTTTGCAGAAGCACAAATTGAGTGCTTCTTAGCAGCTTTCTCAAACGGCTCACCTTTAGTTAACCGCTGTTTTATCTGTTCAGCATCACTTTTATGCTTTACCAGAATATGTCTGGCCATTGCCGAAACCATGCTACCTCCAATAAATCCAAAATTTACATCACTTGCGCAGGCAATTTTACGTTAAGGAGAAATTCATTTCCAATATAGCTACTCTTTTACAAACAAATAGACAAAACTGATATCAGGCGCAAATGCTGTAATATTTCGAGGATCATTTGTATTACATAACAATTGAGATGACTATAATAATTTAAAACCTCTTTGTGTAAGGTCTTGCAATACAAATTTTTCATCAATTCTATGTAGTTTTTTACTATCCTGAATACCTGTGTCTGGCAGCGCACTATGGTCGATAACAAGAAACTTTCCACCTTTTTTTAGCGACTTAAATAGCTGTGGCATTACTACATCAGCATTAACATTCCAGCCTTTATCCTGATAAAAGAAATCATGATAACCAAGCACAAGAAAAGCGACATCAAATTGATTTTCGCCAAATTGAAGTGCGCTTGCTTCACTGACTAACTTTTCGACATTGGCCAGACGGTTTCCTTTAAGTCGTGCTTCAAGTTCTTTACCGATATAAGGAAGGTAAGCTTTATTATTATGCAATACCACTCTACCAGTTGTTCCAACTGTGTTCGATAACAATTCGCTGTAATAACCGCCACCAGCGAGAAAATCCAGAACCTGATCCCCTTTTGATACACCAGCGAATTCAATTATAGACTCTGGTTTACTGGTAATATCTCGTGCAAGATCTGATTCACTTCTTTTTGCCGAGTGTTCTGGCGTGTTATCACCGTGAGCAAAAACTTGAGTTGTTAGACAAGTTAAAATAATAATCCCGGTTAAATATAGCTTTTTCAATTGTCTGTTCTCCAAAAATAAAAACAAGTTTAACCAAGTTTTCTTATCATTGGCACAATTAAAAGGTTGAATTTTTATTGTTACAAGTATGGTTTGATCAATACTGTATTAGCTCTAGTTTCTTGATGTCTTTTCTTTCCTCAAATAGCAGCGTCATTTGAAATGAATCACCATTTAACTCTAGTTGAAACTCAGAATCCATAATATCGCCAAACAACTTTTTTCTTACCTCTGAGTATTCCTGACCATGGTAAAAACGTTCGATATTCCAGCTGGATTCTCCAGAATAACCATCAACACCTGAGTCAAATAAATACTCTGTTAATTGGATTTTAGCTAAGTGTCCACGATTTGCCTCAACAATCAGATATGGGTTAAATATCAGTAGTTCTTTTTCTTTGGCAAGAATGATTCTGCCAATAGGTTCACCTAATCCCTCTATAAACTCTGACAAGCCTACTTCTTGATCAGCCGCTATCTTTATCAAGGATTCGGCTACCCATTGAAACTGAGCAGTCCAATCATTAGACAAAAATGAATAGTCAGTTTTAAAGTGTCCGTTAGACAAAGAAAAACCATCTAATAAACTGTTTTTCTGTTCTGTCCATGGATCAGTAATCAAATCGAAAATCAGATCCATTCTTTTATCTTTTTGTTGAATAACAGCCTGCTTTTTATTTAAAATTTTTAAACTTGAACCTAATCGTTTTTTGACTTCTCCCAGGGACATTTTATAACTTATTTGGTCGTTAATCTTCCACTGATAATCATCAAAATAATGACGCATTGGTATCTTATTAAGAATATCATCGGTTACAAAACTAACGTGAGTGGTCACTTTCTCTACTCTATTATCACTAAAGTGGAACCAATGTCGACGACCATAACCGGTAACTAAAAGCCCTCTGGAAAAACTAAAAACAGCATCTGGATCGCCCAGAAGTTCAATCACTTGTTGATATGTATCACCGGGTTTAACACCATAAACGCCTGTATCAATTGAAACCTCAGTTTGTTCTATTTTTGGGCGACGTAACTTCTTTCTTTGCGGCAAAACTGTTTTCATTGTTATTGTCGATGTCTTCTTCCAACGATTGACAACTAACTGCCCATTATGATCAATCGGAGTGGGCTTTTTCTCGATGCCGGTTAATTCATCACATTGCTTAATCAACTGAGCTTTATATCCGAAAGAAACTGTTTTGTTTACCTTTGTCATCGCTGTTTCTTTTAATTCTCGGGCAATAATGAGAATAGCATCTGCATTCTCACTAATAGCTCTTTCGCGCAATAAATTTAATAACAATGGTATATTTTGATCAATTGATGGTTGATAAGAGTTAGTTTCTTTGTTCCATGATATTCTTTTGTTTAAATTGATAGTGTCAATAACCAGATAATCACAATTCGGGTAGTGATCCAGAATTTTCGGTGAAGAAGTTGTAGATTTTGCCTGGAATACGCTGATAAAAACCAATAAGACT
>CBDUHU010000426.1:0-4095 GCA_965366725.1 uncultured Kangiellaceae bacterium | reverse complement strand
AAAGCTTTGGCCGGTCAGCTTTTAGTGAAGGGCGATAGTGGTATTGGGTTTTCATCAGGCAAACATTCACTTGAATATTTAAGTCTTGGTGAAATAGATAAGGTTGTAAGCCAACTGAAAAATAAACAGTCGCTCAAGTTGCATATAATTGGTCATGCTGACAACCAGCGCTTATCAAAAAATGCGCGCGAACTTTATCGTGATAACTTGCACTTATCGATTCAAAGAGCACAGGCTGTTAGTGAATACATTAGACAAAAACTTAATTTGAGCGAACTGGATATTACCGTTGAGGGTATGTCTGATAAAGCACCTTTGGAGCCGAATAATACGGCTAGTGGTCGAGCTAAAAATCGAAGAGTTGAGATAGTTGCTCAATATGTTGAAGCGAAACCGGTTAACGACTCATTGAAAAGAGAAACCATTTGTCACGGACGCACCGGTGAATTAAATGGGATGAGGATCAGTGTTGATGGTCAGCCGGTAAATCTTACCCAAAGCGCAGTTGATCAACAGCGATGTACTGATGTTGCGCTTGATGATTTGTCAATCAAGCTTCAATTTGATCGATTAAACCAACCGTTGAGATTGAATATCAATCATGCGGTTAGTCAAGATGAAAATGACTTTTCTGTTCAATTACAGGGATACAGTAATTACTTATATTTTATTGATAAAGCAGTTATCCAGATTTTTATGGAAGACAGCCATAAAGCTGCCTACTCAGTTGAACTCGACCAATCGTTAGCTGGAAACTGGAAAGTTCCCAAAGAGCTACTCGATAAATCGTTAAATTATCGACTGAGAGTCTATGGCAAGAATGGAAACTTTGATCAGACCGTTGTGATGCCCTTATCTGTTGAACATCATTCAGTTGTAGAGTTGGAACAGCAGCGGTCAACACTACTTGCCGGTTTTGGTGAGTCTAAGTTGAGTAAACAGAATATACCTGTAGAAGGCGGATCTTTAACTATCAACGGTGATAAAGTACCAACCGATCATCAGGTGTTTTTTCTTGGACAAAAAGTACCAGTAACTTTACAAGGAGATTTTGTTTACCAGCAAATATTACCTGCCAATGTTCATCGTGCTGAAATTGCAATAGTGGATCAACAGGGAAATGGCCAACTTCTTTATCGTGACCTGAAGTTACCTCGTGAAGATTGGTTTTATGTTGGTATTGCAGATTTTACCTTGGGAAAAAATTCCACCAATGGTCCAATTGAATTAATAAGTGGTAATAATCAGCATTTTGATGGTGATCTTTTTGTTGATGGGCGACTGGCGTTTTATGCCAAAGGGAAATGGAATGAACACTATACGGTGACAGCCAGTGTAGATACCAGAGAACAGCCGCTGGAAGATATTTTTTCTGATTTTTCTGCCAAAGACCCTGCCAGTCTCTTTAGACGACTGGAGGAAGATAATCACTTTTCTGTTTATGGGGATGATTCAACCCTTGTTGAAGATGCACCTACTAAAGGTAAATTCTATTTTAAAGTAGAAGATGAATCTTCTCATTTTTTATGGGGGAACTTTCATACAAAAATTAATCAGAACGACTTGACTCGAATAGAGCGTGGTTTATACGGGGCACAGTTAAAACTTAATAGTGAATCAACCACAGAATCCGGTGAGCGACAAAGCCAGCTTAATATTTTCGCTGCTGAAGCCGATAGCAGCGCTGCCTATGAAGAGTTAAGAGGTACTGGCGGTTCTTTGTATTATTTGCAACATCAGGATATTACCCGAGGTTCAGAACAACTAGCTATTGAAATACGTGACAAAGATTCTGATCTGGTCCTATCGCGTACCCCGCTGATTGCAGGAAGTGAGTATAATATTGATGCGATTCAGGGGCGAGTCTTGTTAACCCGACCATTACCATCGACAAGTAATGACGGATTATTGATCAGAGAAGGAGGTATATCTGGTCATCCCACCTATCTGGTTATCAATTATGAATATACTCCAGGCTTTGAGCAGTTAGATGATCTCACCATTGGTGGAACAGCTAACCATTGGTTCAGCGACAAAGTTAAGGTCGGAGTGACTGCAAGTAATCAAGATATGGGAGAAGAAGACCAGAGTTTGCTTGGTGTTGATTTTCTTTATCGGCATAGTGCGGATACTTATCTTAAGGTAGAGTCTGCTGAATCTGATGGAATGGCTTTATCTGCCCAGAGTTCACGTAATGGTGGATATCACTTTTCTCCAATTAACAGTGCAACCAGCAATGCCAGAGCAAATGCTCATCGGGTGGAGTCAGGCTTTTCACTATCAGATCTGGGCTTACAGTCTGAGGGAACTGGACAGTTTTATTGGCAACAAAAAGATGCAGGTTATAGCGGATTAGGACAATTAACCCAATATGACACGGAGCAGGTTGGTGGCAAGCTCGACTGGAATATTGGAGAACAAACTGACTTGATTATTAAGCTTGATAGTCGCGAAGAAACCGGGGGGATTGATCGGCAATCGGCCGAGATTAATTTCAAACATGAACTCAATGAGCAGTGGTTTGTATCCGCTGGAATTCGCAATGAAGAAACTACACCGAGCACTGAAGAACAGTCAATTAACACCGGGCTACGAACGGATGCGGTAGTCCAATTAGACTACTCTGATTCACCTGACTGGTCCGGATTTGTGTTTGCTCAGGCTACATTGGAACATGATGAAAGTCGCAAAAGTAATGATCGAGCTGGCTTAGGTGGACGTTATCAGATCAATGATAAAATGGCTCTTTCTGGTGAAATATCTGGCGGTAATTTAGGTCTTGGAAGTCAAATTGGTGCAGACTATCAATACTCAGACGCGAGTAATATATATCTAAATTACGAGCTTGATCCTGATAGAACTGATAACGGTATTGCCGGACGTAATGGTCAGCTGGTCAGCGGTGCACGCCACCGGTTTAGCGACAGTACCAGTGTTTATGGCGAAGAAAGATATCTCCATGGTGATGGACAAACAGGGCTACTGCATGCCTATGGCGTTGACTATACTCCTAACGAACGCTGGACATTAGGTTTAGCAATTGAAACGGGTGAAATGGGCCAGGCCGGTGCGGATAACATTGATAGAGAAGCGGTTTCATTTAGCATTGGGTATGCAACTCAAGCGGTAAAATATGCTGGCGCACTGGAATTTAGAGAAGATGAAACAAGCACTGAAACCAGAGAGTCATGGCTTGCAAGAAATAACTTGAGTTATCAGGCTAGTCCTGACTGGAGAACCCAGTTAAGGGTTGATGTGGCTATTAGCGATAGTAGCAATGGCAACAGCCTCAATAGTGACTTCACTGAAATCTTACTAGGTGGTGCCTATAGACCTGTCGATAATGATCGGTTTAATGCATTGTTCACTTACAATTACCTGGAAGATTTAGCGCCTGCTGAACAGTTAACTGGAAGCCTTAGTAGAAATAATTATCAGCAACGTAGCCAGATATTGGCAGTTGATGCCAATTATGATTTAACCAGCCGCTGGTCTATTGGCGGGAAAGTAGCTCGAAGAACCGGTGAAGTGCGTCAGGGACGCGAAACTGGAACATGGTTTGAGTCAACTGCAAATCTCTACATAGTCAGGGCAGACTGGCATTTAGTAAAAAATTGGGATTTCCTGATTGAAGGTCGTCTACTTGAATTGGAACAAGCTAATGATGAACGTTCAGGAGGGCTTATTGCTCTGCAAAGACATATTGGTAAGCATGTTAAGCTTGGTGTTGGTTATAACTTTACCGAGTTTTCAGATGACCTGACACATTTTGATTTTGATGCAAAAGGTTGGTTTGTTAATTTAGTCGGCAAATTCTAATTATAAGTGCCTGGTAGTACTCATCAGGTTGATTGAGCGTCCGAGCTTTTTGCTTGGGCGCTAATTTAAATTATTTGAGTCTAAATCCCATTTTACACCAGTTTTCCTTGTTGGCTCTGTTTGCCTGATACTTATTTAAAGCCTGTATAAATAAGGAGATATCGATAAATCGAGCACGCCATTTTTCGATAATCGACTGAGCAACTTCTCTGAAACCTTGAGCATTGGGATTTTTCAGATATTGTTTAACCACTTCAGGAATATTGTAAATTCGTT
>CBDUHU010000425.1:0-4100 GCA_965366725.1 uncultured Kangiellaceae bacterium | reverse complement strand
CCAGATTTAAGCTTATCTGCCTTGCTCAAAACAACATGAACTGCTAACTCAGCATTAATTGCCCAGTTGATCATCTGTTTATCAGTTTCTTTTAGGGGGTGCCTGATATCCATAAAAACCACCAATGCTTTAAGGCACTGACGTTTCTGAAGATAAGCACTTAAAGTTGCCTGCCATTGCTTTTTAACATCTTTTGACACTTTAGCAAAACCATATCCGGGAAGATCGGTCAAGCGACTGGCATCATCAAGCCTGAACAGATTGATAAGCTGAGTTCTACCGGGCGTTTTACTTGTTTTTGCCAGGCTTTTCTGGTCAGTAATGGCATTTAATGCAGTAGATTTACCTGCATTAGAGCGGCCAGCAAGAGCAACTTCGACTCCTTGATCCGGCGGAAGTTGGGATAATTTGGCTGCACCCATCAAATAACGGGCGATACGAAATGGATTGTTGTTAGTATTCTTCATGAGCTGTGGCTTTTTATTGCGGGTTTGCCTATAATTCACGCATTCCGACTGGACAGCCTTTAAGTATAAGTACACAGGCTCACTACCTGCAAGTTTCTTATTCAATATAATTGCTGTTATTAAATCTAAGAATGTCAATTCGCGGTTAATAACCAGTCATTTATTGTCAATTTAACTACCGGCAAAGGTAATCTAATGAATAGAATAATTGGTTTGGTGTGTACACTTATATTTACAAGCAGTGTTTGGGCTGGCGATGCATCAATCGGCAAGACTAAAGTTGCTGTATGTGCTGGTTGTCATGGCGCTGATGGTAATAGCGCACTTGAAATAAACCCTAGTTTAGCGGGGCAAAACGAGAAGTATATTGCCAAGCAACTGAGAGATTTTAAGTCAGGGGCCCGAGTTAATGCCAGTATGTCGCCAATGGCCAATATGGTATCGGATGAAGATATTGAACATGTTGCGGCTTTTTACGCTTCGCAATCAATTCAACATGGCGCAGTGGCTGACGAATTTATCAAATTGGGCGAGAGTTTGTATCGCGCTGGTGATAGTGACAGAGATATACCAGCCTGCATGGCTTGCCACGGAGCCAATGGTAACGGGATGTCGGCAGCAGGATTTCCTGCAATTAGCGGGCAAAAAGCTAGTTATACAAAAGCGCAACTAGAAGCTTTCAGAAGCGGCAAGCGTGATAACGATGCTAACAATGTAATGCGTGATATTGTTGCCAAAATGAGTGATCAGCAAATTGAAGCATTGGCGAATTATCTGGTTGGTTTGCACTAATCATAATATTCGGCCTGGAAAATATAAAAAAAGCAGCTAAATAGCTGCTTTTTTTATGAACTTTCTTTTACTCTGTTGGGAGCTGCGTATAATTAATAATTGATTCTTTGTTACAGCTTCAGGTAATTGTGTGAAAATAGTTCTCTGTTTAAACCTTTTTATACTATCAGTCATTTTTAGCGCTCCTGGTGCTAATGCTCAACAAGTTGAAAAGGAGGATTATGTTGAGAATATCGATTACCGGCTGGTGAAAACAGAAAATATCGAGTCTTTTAGCGATTTAACCCAGTTAGAAAAAGTTGCAGATATAGAAGTGTTTTACTGGTACGGTTGCCAATCCTGCCAGTTAGTCGAACAGGCTTTACTGACTTATCTTGGTGAACACCCTACTATCAAGTTACGAAGAACCCCGCTAGTAGCTTATCCACAATGGCGTCAGCAGGCGTATATACAACCATTAATTGAACAACTTCCGGCGCAGCTTGATCGACCTACAGTTGATGATATCTACCAAATCTGCTTACAAGACTGTGCCGTATTTAGCCAGTATGAAAAAACGGTTAAGTGGTTATTTGAACAGATAGAACTGACTGAAATGCCCGAATTAGATGAATCTCTTATCTGGCAGGCAGAAAAAGATTACCGAAAACGTGCAGATTCATTCTCGATTTCTCAAGTTCCGACTATTATTGTAAGAGAGAAGTATGCTGTGGACGCAAACTCTGCCGGCAGTGTTACCAGATTGATAGAAATTATGGACTATTTATTGAGTAGGACAAAGTAACAGCTTTCGAAAAGCGTTTAAGGCACTTCAGCTTAAAAAACGATGGGGAAAATTAATTAACTTATGTCCGAATCAGACCGCCTGAACAAAAAGAGGGATACTCTGTATGATGCTGACAAGCATCTTAAGCTGCTAAGTTACAATGTTCAGGTGGGTATCGGTAGCCATGGGTATCGTGACTATGTAACCCAAAGCTGGCGTCATATACTGCCAGATTCAAGGCGACAGGTGAATCTTACTGAAATCGCTCATTGGCTTTCAGGCTATGATATTGTTGCTCTTCAGGAAGTTGATGCTGGAAGTATGCGAACCCATTTTGTCAATCAGGTGGCTTTTCTTGCAAAGAAAGGGGGCTTTCCCCATTGGCATCATCAACAAAACAGGCATTTTGGAAAGTTTGCGGCACATTCTAATGGTCTATTAGCAAAACATCCTGCGGAGCATGTTGTTCATCACAGGTTACCAGGTCGAATTGCAGGTAGAGGCGCGCTTCAAGCTACTTTTGGGCATGGAGAACATCAATTATTAGTATTATCAGTTCATTTAGCCTTAAGCCCTAAGGCAAGGCGACAGCAATTAGCCTATATCAGCGAGCTGCTTCTAGGGTGCCCTTATTTTATTGTTATGGGTGATATGAATTGTCCACAGGCGCAGACAGAGAAAGAATTTGCCAGATATGGACTTGAGGTTAAAGCAGGCAACCGGGTTCAACCAACCTTTCCCCGTTGGAATCCTAAATATCACTTTGATCAAATCTGGGTGAGTCAAAACTTGAATGTAATCGATTGCAAGGTCATGGATTTAGGGGTATCAGATCATTTGCCAATTGCAATAGAAATAGAAATTCCAGATAAATTAAGTGATATAAAATCATCACAAGCTCACTATATTAACTAGTGGTTTGGGAGTATTATTTCTATCAGGGAATATAGGAAATATTAGACAGGAGATAAAATCAGGCTTTAATTTACGCTCAACCGACTTAAAAGATAAAAAATATTATGTCAACCAAATTACCTAACCAAAATAATCGTTCCGAAGCAGAACTCATGCGCTGTATATCTCGATTGAGTTTTATCGGTATGGGTCTGTCCAAAGATCTAGATATATTATTATCTAAGCTACGGACAACTATCAAATCGGATTGCAGTACTGAAGATATTAAGATTCTGATCGATCAGATTAGTCAGTTGTTACTGACCCTTGAAGATAAATCTGATTCTTCCAAGGTTGAGGTGGTATCCAATGAAATTAACTTATTCGAACGATTACTCGCACAAAACTTACCATCGAAGTTAAAAGTAGAATTAAAAAAGGCTATGCATAAAGAGCATGAGTTAAGCGCCATTGATATTGCAGATTCGATTGTTAGTGCAATACAAAACTACTTAAATACAGTTGAAAGCGTGCAACAAGATATTAAAAAGGAACCCCAAAAGAAGGGTTTTTTATCTAAATTATTTAGCCGAAGCGGCCAAACGCCGCAAGAGCTGCCAGCTAATTCCATATCTGAGGTTAGTTCTTCTCAACTAGTTCCTGAAGATCTAAAAAATTCGTTGCTGCAACTTGTTGAGCAGTTATCAGTAATGGACACTTATAGTGAGATTGCGACAAAGTTGACTGAAAAGGTGATTGAGTTGGATTCGGTTTGGCAGTTATCAGAGATATTAGAGTTGATTACTGGTGCATTTGTTGAAGTTGCAGGTTATGAGCATCAACAATTTGAGAGTTTTCTTAAGTCACTGAGTAAACGAATTGACCGTGTTAATGAGTTTATTAGTAATACGGTAGAATATAGTACTCAAATTAAGAAGGAAAGTAATCAGCTTGATCTTGAACTGCAAGATAGTGTTTTTTCAATTAAAACGAGTGTTGAAAATTCCAGTTCGCTGAATGAAGTTAAATCCAATATTTATCAACAAATGGATTCAATTGTGTTGCGGATGAATGAGTTTTGTCAATTTCAGGAAAGCAGTCATCAACAGTTAACTCAAAGTATCGAAAACCTTCAGGAACAGCTAAAAGCAACCGAAGATGAGTCATCACGGTTAAGAGAC
>CBDUHU010000424.1:0-4103 GCA_965366725.1 uncultured Kangiellaceae bacterium | reverse complement strand
GAACCCGAGATCTCGCCTCGGTAGGCACCCACCGCAAGAAACTCTATGATGCGCCTTTTCATTCAGGGTGCCGTGACCTTTTAGCTTTTTAAAGCTTTGCTTCAGGTTATTAAGATTGAGTAATTTTAATAACCAGTAGTTCTGGTTTTTTTTCTGTTGCTGCATTTGGCGATAATGAAATGTCAGTTCAGCAACTTCACTTGCAAAAGCTTTTACATTTCGGTTAAAAGCTTGCGAGTCGAAATGACTGTCCTTATTGGTAGTCATAACCCAGAAGCCTACTAACTCTCCGGCAAAACTTAATGCGATCATAAATTGGCGTTCATCTTCATCAACTTGTTTAAAAAAATCGCGCTTAATTTCTATGATGTCGTTGGCTACAGCATCATTATATGGGGCTCTGGAATAATCCCGTCTTGGTTCTTTTATATCTGCTAATGCACACTGATAGCTAGAAATTTCTGAGACATGTTTTGAGTCTCGGTTAACCTGAAGAAATATAGAGCGTTCTAAAAAAAGATATTGATGAATCATTCTATGCATTGCTTCCCATAGTTCTTTCGGTTGAGCAAAGGCTTTACTAACTCGATGTTCTTGTAGCAATAAGTGTAAATCATCAGAGACATTGTTATATGATTCTTCAAATCGAATCTGTTTATTCAACAATATAGTGGAGAATAAAACAAGGTGACCAAATAACATCTCAGCAAAAGGAAGCATCTTATTTAGCCAGTTTGCACAAAAATAGACTAGCATTAAGTAGTTGATAAAAAGTAATGCGTTTAGTACCAGCGACACTTTCAACCTTTTTTGTAAGCTACAGATTGAAGTACCGATGAAAATAATAACTAAGATAAATGGCAGCAATAGGGGCGAGTATAGAGATACTTTATTACCTGAGCGTAGTGTATCTGAGATAAGTACGTGAATCATTCCAAGAGGTACGCGCTGACTAACTAGTGGGATGTGATATCCCTGATCAAGAGATTCAAAGTCTCGAGTGACTATAATATGATGTTGTTTTAGCCAAAGATTGGATAGCTCTCCCTGAGGTATGCTCGCTAAGTCCAACTGAGGAATGCTCTGAATATCAATCGAGAGGTCAAGTAAGAATTCTTCATTTCCAGAGTATTTCCACAGGTTAAAATTATCAGAAAACTCCTCTGTCAAACTAATATTTTGAGAAAAATAGATAGGACAGTCTGAAGGTTGGATTGAATTTATACTGGCTCCAACGACATCACTAGCAACAATCAATGGTTGTAAACGGCATACAAGATTCTCTGCATTATTTTTTTTCAGCCAGTGCTCATCAGGTTCAATGGCAAGAGTTAATCCCATTTGCTTTAATTTTGATAATGATTGACTGTCAAAACCATCAGGAATAACTATAAGATCATTATGTTTACTTAGTTCTAACAGAGTGCTTAGTGATTGCTGGTTAGTTTCTCTTACCAATATTAAAGCGCTTTTATCACTATTATGAGAAGGAAATATTTTAGCAATTACGCCATACAAAAAATAATTACTACTAACAAAAATACCAAGGAGCGAAATTGAAATAACCAGCAATAGTAATATACCAAAAGAGATTGACTCTCGAGTTGATAATTCTCTTAATTGCATTATCATAAGTTGCTCAACTTAATTGATATTTGAGTGGTTTCATTTAAGCCTGTAAGTTGGATGAAATCAAAACCATTGGCTGATAATTGATGGGGTGATGCTGCATTAAATGTTCTTTCCCAGGAAATAACAGCCACATCATCCATAGAGAATAGACCTTCACCAGAGTTTTCTGGGGGGGTATGTAAAAATCGAAGCTTAATTCCTCTTGGCGGGAGATTGTCTTCACCAAGGGTATTGCTATCATCAGGTACGTTAAGGTCTGTTTTAAATGCTTGCCACCCATAAGTCCCTGCTTCTAGCAATGAGATATCTTCTTGTCCAAACTCAAGGTCGTCCATTTCAGTTACATAAAATACTCTGACTGAAAAATTACCGGCGTTCTGTCCTTTTGCATATCCCCACAAAGTTAAATCCTTAAATATTTGATCATTATAGTCCATGACTCTGATGGTATTTCTAAAGGGAATAACATTTTGTACACCTTGATCAGAAAAGCGAATACTACATACTGCCTGCACTCCTCGAAAAGCCTGGCTAACACATAAAAAGTTACTTAAAGACGTCAAATCCCAGCGACTTGCTTCAAGTACATCTTCATCAACATCCCAATCTTCGAAGTCTCCGTAGATCATAATATCTCGCCCGTACTTAATAGTTGTAGATGAGGGGGCTTGTACGTTGCTAACATATTGATTACTTTTTTTGTACTTTCTTAAGTCTATAATTGCTTTTCCGTTGGCATCCGGAGTAACTGCTATTTGTTGACTGATATTATCGTCAGGTTGTGCTGGCGTCTGCCAGTCAACTAGCATGTGCCCATAAGATGAACTTAACTTCAATTCTTGATCAGAAAACTCCGCAAGACGCCGACTGAGATAGTCTGATAGTTCGCCAGTGACAAAGCGTGGTCGATAATCTTCGAGGTATACCGGATAGGCATTTGCTTTTGTAATTGACTCCCCTCTTAAATTAACCCGCGCAATCACTCCCAACATTGTTTCTAGACGATCCTGGTCAAATGCGAGATTTCCTAAACCATAGATCACTGGAACCTCTCCTCGTTTGCCAAAACCTTGAGCAATATGTGGATGATGAGACACAATTAAACTAACAGGATAATTAGAAGTTAAATCAAACCTTGATGAAATATAAGGGGATGGTTTATAGGTATATTCGTCCCCGCCATGGTATTGGGCAATGACTATCGGGTAATTTTCAGTAGTTTGAGAGAGTGCTTTTATTAGTTCGGGAGTATTAGTTAAGTCTGCTGCTCCGCCTTTTTCATGGGATGCAACATAATTGAATTGATGTTGATTTCCAGTAATAGAGGTTGCAGCAATCATCGCTATTTGCTTGTTTTTAATAGTGGCAACATAGGGAGCATAAGCTTCTTCAATATTCACACCTGCGCCGCTATTCGGCATTTCTGCCTGATTAAAATAGGCCAGAGTATCGTCAAGACCACTTTCCATATAGTCGAAAATATGGTTATTTCCTAATCCAACGTAGTCAATTCCTGTCCAGGGAAGTGCTTCGATGGTTCCCGGTAATGAAAAGAAATTAAAGTCCTTTGTCGGGTGAGGAGTGACTGGGTTATTAGTAACCGGAGATTCAAAATTTACAGAAGAAAAATCGCCCACTGAAAATAGCGGCCTAACATATTTGAGTACATTTTTTGCGTCATTTGAGGCGGTGGTTGCTCTGATTAAAGCGTCCGGGTTATCCGCTGGAATGAAATTTGACATAGTTTTTAAGGAGGGATCGAGAAATCTTCGGCCAAACGCAACATCGCCGCCAAAAATCAGGTCTATTTCATTGTTATCTACTCTTTCTATACTAATTGGTGAAAGTGAAATTTCCTGATTTTTCTGGTAGGTTGAAATCTGAATAAAGTGAGTTTTATAACCTATTTTTGCCAAACTTAACTGGTAGTTTTGCGGAGGAACATTGAGCAATGAAAAATGGCCGTGTTCATCAGTATAACCAGTTATTTCGCCTGAGCTAATGGTAACTCCAGAAATTCCGACACCTTCATGATCGACAATAGTTCCTAGCACTGTTTTTTGTGTCGCTAGAAATTCTAATCGTGCGGTATTTTCTATACTAAGAAATTCAGATTCCCGTGGTTCTGGTTGTTGTTGCTTCACCTTACAACTTGTGAGTAAGGTTAGTAGTAGGAGTACTAGCAAAACTCTCAGCATTTGAATTCCCTTAGTGCATTATATTTAACTATAGTATAATAAAATCAATGAGTTGAAAAATTTCGCAACATCTTTAAAAAGAGGCAAATTTGAACCATAGTCTTTGTCTATTATTAAACAATAATCTCAAAGATAAATATTTTGTTCAAACCTGAACACCAACTAATATTAAGCAACATTTTGCTAAAAGAAAGCCTATACTGAGTAGAGTCGGCTCAGGCTTATTCAATTTCTGTGAGGACAACAAAAACACTTAAAAAGTGAGTTTTTCTC
>CBDUHU010000423.1:0-4123 GCA_965366725.1 uncultured Kangiellaceae bacterium | reverse complement strand
CGAGCTTCGACAGCTCGCTTCCACTATCAAAAATGCGTTCCCCATTAATATTCCAGATTGAAAAAGAACGAGCACCAAAAGTATAAATATTATCACCAACTGAAACTTCTTGTTTATCTTTAACAACCTTTACTCCGCCAATTGCATTTTTATCAGCAATAGTCCCACCTTTACCATAGGCAACCTGACTCATTAGTGGATGGCCACCAGCCACGTCGAGTTCGATTGCGTGCACCTCATCAGTGTAAGATATACAACCATCTGTCACCATTTTATATGCTGGCGTGCCAGCGTAATTATCACCTTCCCATTGATGATTGGCTAATTCACAAGTAAATTGAGTCGCAGGGTAAATATATTCTCTAGCATCCCCTTCATTTGCGGAGATAATATAGTCTGTTCCTTTAATTCTAAAAGAGGCAATTGAATCCGGCATATAATAACCAACTAATTGAGGATAACTTCTTAGATTAAATTGCTTATCTTCATTAGTTAAATCAAGTTGAGCACCATCACCACCATCAGCAATTGAAGACCAACTTTTCACACCCAGTCCTGTAATACTTTCTATATGAGCCGTTGCAATGTCTATCACTGCCATGGCGTTATTTTCTTGCAATGAGATAACCGCTTTTCCATTTTGTGTTAAAGCAATATATTCAGGCTCTAAATCCTGTGCAACCGTTGCATTGTTAGGTCGAGTTAAACGTACAGAATTAAGCTCATTGGCTCGCTTAGCTCCATCGTTAAAATCATCAAAACCTACTCGTTTAACCAATGCTTTGGAAGTCTCTAGTCCAGCTTTAATATCAATAATAGTTACACTACCTTCAGGATCAATACTATAATCTCCACTAGGCTCACCTTCATTAGCGACTAATATATAACGGCTATCATCAGTCATTGCTACCATATCCGGCAATGAACCTACCGTGTACGTATTAATTAAAGCAAGTGTATCTGAACGATAAATGGCAACAATACCTTTCGATTGTTTATCCTTATTCTCAATCGCAATAGCGACCAAACCATTTTTTGCCACCACACTATTAGCACTACCAATAGCAGTGTTTGCATTTGCACCAGCATCAGAAAGATTAATTGTACCGGCCTTAGTTGGCGAGCTATCTAAACGATTCAAGTTTAATATATCAACAGATTTATCTTCTGCATTAACCACATATAACCTGTCACTGCAACTGTCGTAACTCACTATTTCAGATGACGATGTATCAAACTGATTGCCAGAAATATGGGTATTGATAACAGAGAGTGAAAGAGAATTAATCGGAGTGTTACTGGCTGTTGCGGCTGTTTTAGCAACACACTCTATCTTTAATGACATTACTGAGTTGGCAATACCACCGCCTGAATTTTTATCATTATCACTACAACCAATTGCAGATATTAGGATTCCCAAGACACAGATCATCTGTCGAAAAACATGCTTTTTCATTTTTTAACCAAACCTTAATTAATCTTAACTAGATACTAATGATTGAAAATCAAAATGACAATTACCTAACAATTTGATGAACTAAATATAACAGGATTCAAACAGTGATGGGATCGATAACAAACTTAATCAGGGTTGTAAAATCAGGTATTGTGTCAATCCAAGGAATACCTAAAAAGGATAATCAAACAATCCACTAAAAATTAGTTGAAAATTTATCCATAAACGGCATTAACAATATTTTGAGACTCATTTAAGGTGGCTTCCTGCTCCTCTAAAGAGGCATCATATTGAGCTTGAAGCCTCTTAAAGCGCTCACGATTAGTGACTGATTTCCTTCGAACCGAAACTACTTTAACCACATGCAGCCCCGTTTTTTTAGTGTTTTTTTCTTTTAAATCAGTCACCTGGATTAACCTCATATTCTTCAGATCACTCTGGATTGCCAGCTTTCGAGTCAGATGCTCTATATAAGTATAGCAATTGAGCAATCAATGTGACAAGCGGCCTGGTGAAATACTCGTAAAGTATCGGTGACTTGATCATCCCATCTTCAGGCCTATACAAATTCACAACGGCATCTACCACTCCCTCTTCATTTTCCTTAAACGCAAAGGGGATTGAAATAATCGAGCCACAGTTAACCTGACGTTCAAAATAATCACTTATTCCCTCTTTTTGTTTACCAATAAAGTTAGGCGGCAAACTTGACAGTAGCTCATCAATGTCTTTCACTACATCAACGTGGCCATTTTCAACTGCTCTAGGTGCACCACCAATCGAGCCAGGATGATTTTCAGATTTTATATTAACTGGCAATAACAAGGGACTTATTCCAACCATTTTCTGAGTTGTTGTATTGACCGCTAAATCGGTTAATACATATAGCACTCTGTTACAGGAGTCGGCGATATTAGCCAAAGTAGTAATATCAGGAAAAAAGTGCTTCCCATGCTCAAATGCTTCCGCAACATTCGGGATAGAGTCAACCTTGTCAGCTGAAACTGCCACCATAATATTGCCCTCAAACAACTTGGCATCTGAGACAGTCCAAAGTGAAGATATATGACACATAGATCGAATTGCTATACCTAACTGTTCCTTAGCCCCTTTCTTTATAACCTCATACTCTTTTTGCGAAGAAGCATTTTCAGCCATTATTGACAATACATTAGTTCGCTCATATATCGATGATGTATTTTCTGCCATTATTCTGAATGCATCCCTATCGGGCATAGTATTGAGGATCTCTTCTAACTTATCGGTAGTCTCTTTCATTGAGTCTTGGTAAGCAGTAGTCTCTGCATGTTCCCGTTTCCACGCCCAATAACCAAAATGGCACAGGGAAACCGCTAAAGCGATTAAAATGGGACTATCTTTAATATTTTCACTGGTGATTGCACTTACCCCAACAGAGCCAACAAGCGAGAATGCAATGATTGCCATATAGCGCCATGACTTATCTTCTCCTTTCTCTGTGTAAGCTCTAAGAAGAACTGACATCACCACCAACCCTTCAGTCTCAAAGGCTAATAAAAGCCAGAAATTGGTATCAACCAACGCTCCAAGCGGGAGGCTCCCTTCAAAGCGGACAGAAATAAAAACTTCATAGAAAAGAAAAAGAGAGACAATGACAAAGATGCCTAGCAGTACAATCTTATCGATAATGTTAAATTTTATTGGCATATTAAAAAACGTTGCAGTAGGTTACTTAACCTGAACTCTGGATGCTTAAGCATAATGAAATCTAAATAATTGAGCCCAGACTCAGCCGGGAATACTAGCACACTAAAACGGCTTAGCAATCAGTGATTTATTACCAAGCTACTTTGTCCTTGTTTTGGGTGGTATTAATAATGATATTATCTCAATACGAAATACCAAGTTAAAAGTTAGTCATTTTAAGTTCTTCCAGGCTAATAAAAGCTTGTTCTATTAGCTACCACAACTGGCGATTTTCAATCACTCAAATTCTCTGATATTTTTAAATTTAACCCAGCCTCATTTCGCCATTTTTTAAGCTGTCGTTTAATTCCATCCGGACTATAAATCTGTGGTATTGACTGTTGACGCCCTTCCTGATTTTCTCTTTTCTCAACTAACACTTTGGCGATTTCAAAAGCTTTTACAAAATCATTTGTTTGATTTAAAGCTTGATTAAAATAAGCCTCCCCAAAGTAGGTAAACGAGCCAAGATCAGAACAACCAAATGATTCTCTTTGCTCGCTAGCTGCGGTAATAATTAAGGTGTTTTCGTCTTTCAAAGGCTCAATAAATTGACCGGAATAACAAGCAGAAATAATAATAACCTTCCATTTGATCGGTGTATCCTTAAGCATATCACTCAACTCAGAGGCAGTTAAATCAGGCAGGCCTAACTTAGGCTGCTTTAAAGAAAATCCATTATTTTTACTGCCATGACTAGTCATATAAAGAAATAAAATATCATTTTCAACATCCATCTTATCAACTAAATGGGATAGAGTTTCTTTAATACTTGTTTTACTTGCCAGGGGTATATCTTGAACTGTATCTCTGGAATTGATTAGACTAATACTTTTATCCAGCGTTAAAAATTGGTGACTGAACTGGTTTTCGATATATTGAATTTCTCTTCTGAAAACGCCCTGACTTCCATCCCCGGCAATTCCCATAAAATATAATTCG
>CBDUHU010000422.1:0-4123 GCA_965366725.1 uncultured Kangiellaceae bacterium | reverse complement strand
ATTATCAAAGTAAAAATATTTGCCCAGGAGTTCTTAGTAGTACGAGTTTATATTCTGACTCTCATTTAGTATTACTTTTTATGAAGGGCTTGTGGGCTGAACAAAGGAGGTCGGTGACAAACGCTAATGTTCATGATTCTCAATTGTCACCGACCCCTCTAATTGTGCATTGCCCCATCTGTTAATATCATGCGTAAAGTGAAATGTAAGACCTTATCCCGTATTTCGTATTTTTTCTAAGCGATTTATAAATTACGATATAATAATATGAATATGTGATATAGGTACATTGTATATACGATAGTAGAAAGATAAACTTAGTTTGAAAGTTAATAATTATAAATATCAAAAGGAAGGTAAAAAATGAATACTACTTTAGTAATTCCTGGTGTGGCAGCTTTGTTATTAATGGCATCTGTAAGTTCTTATGCTGGTAAATACATTATAGAAGACTTAGGGGTAATTCCTGCAACAGCGAATAAAACGGTAAGCATTAATGAAAATGGTGACTATGCCATGGTGACTAAGGATGCAGCAGGAAATGAAAATGCTGTTATTATTAGTAATGGGCAATCACAGGTTATTAACTCTTTAGGCTATGGAAATGTAGGTATCAACGCACTAAATAATACTCATCAGGCAACCGGAGCCGCATTGGCATCAGCAGATGGAATAAACTTTACTCGTTCGGCTTTATATTATGCTGATGGTATTTCGCAGAATATTCAGACTCTAGATGTTAGCACTAGTGACGGTTATGATATAAATAATCAAAATGATATTGTTGGTAGATTAGCGCTTCATTCAGTAACCGGTTTTATATCAATTATGCAGGCTTTTATTTATAAACCATCAACTGGTCAGATGGTGCTTCTAAATGACCTGGCTCCTGTAGGAACTAGCTCTGGAAACTGGGAGCTGACATCGGCATATGGCATCAGTGACAACGGCTTTATTGCTGGAACGGCTCAAGTACCTGGTAGTGCAGATGATATCCCTGCAGGTGGGCTTCTGGGGCTAAGCAAACAAAGGGCATATCTTTTCGACGGATCTAACTTAACTAACCTTCTTACTCTTGGTGGAGATGCGAGTGCTGCGTATGCTGTAAATAATCTCGGACATGTGGCTGGTATATCTGACCTTGTGTTAACTAACTTATGGGATATTCCAGATACGCCTCATGTTTTTATCTACAATGGTACAAAAATGCTAGATCTTGGGACACTAAAAAACAAAGAGGATGAAGGTACTCCCGTAGTAACGGCTATGAATGATAGTGATGTTATTGTGGGTTCTGTATATCTGGCTGAAAACGGTGTAGTTAAGGAACGTGCATTTGTAATAAATGGACGAAAAATATCTGATCTTAATAAATCATTGCCAGTAGATAGTGGTTGGACAATGCTGAACAGGGCAACAGATATTAACAATAGTGGTGTCATCGTGGGTTATGGCTCTAAAGATGGAGAATTTCATGGCTTTAAGCTAACACCAATGAATGCCAGGTAGATAATAATTTTCGAGAACTTAGTGTTGGCTGATCAGTCTAGAATTAACAATTGATCAACATTTCGGTGAGTATTGTTTTTGTATAGAAGACATTAAAGTTATCATGCTTTAATGTCTTCTGTAAATTCAAGGTGTCAGATCGCTTGATTCTTTCAGAACAAGTCCAGCATTAACTTCACCTTCTAGTGCTTTTTCAATGGCTTTTAACCAATCAGATTCAATTGCCGGATCAGCAGTTCTTCCATCTTCTAGAAGTGACATGCTACCTAGAAGAGAGCCGATATCATCTGATTTTGTCATTTCATACCAATGCTGAAGAAATGAGTACATTGCCAAAAATGCTTCTTTGTCTGTGAGATTTGAGTTGCTCATAGTATTTATTACACATCTTGCCGAGTTGAGGAGCCGTATCGAAGCGAAGGTCCCAGAGCATGTATTTTATGCGCGAACTCGAACGACTTATGTTTGTTTTGAGTCATAATTTATAGAGAGTCTTTAATTATATTTTGCCACTCTTCAAATGATTCAGATTCCCAGTTATTTCCTGGTTTTAACCAGGTGACATCGTATTCTTTGGGTTTTCCACCAAACCAGTTAAACCACTTACATAATTTGCCATCGGGCACTTGTGCTAGAGGAACATTAAATTCCTTTATATAAAACTTTGTTCCTTTTGGAAAATCTTCTTTCTTGGGTAGACTCATTTTTCCAATCTTTTGGCCTGGTTTAAACATAACGATAAAAATGAGAGGCGTTTAAAAGTGCCTACGGAACGCCGGTTTTAAACGCCCTTTTAGATTGCCTTGTTATATTTAATTTACTCATCAGTGACTAAATATATTTTAGCACCTAACTCTATTTCACTTTTTTTAATTGATTTATCAACTGAGAAAGGTGCGTGTTTCATGGGTTTACCACGATTGATCATTTCTAGCGCTTGTATTGTTGTAGTTACTATACTTCCACTAGGATTATGAAATTCAATTTTTACACCTGAACCTATTTTTGGTTCAAAAAAGTAAGGTATGCCTGGGACGATAACGCAACCCCTGCCACTTATGTTAAATATATCTTCTACTTCTTCAATGAGTTTCATATTTATTAAATATAACAGTGATATATAAGACATCCCTAAATATAGGAATAATGTTCCTATATAGGAAACATTTTTATCCTTTTGCCGCCATTGCGCAAGCCCTCTTTTTGTGCTGTACCGACCAACTTTCAGTGCCGTGACATTGCCGGCCTGAACCGCATACTGGGTTAGTCCTGCTCATTGGGCCCGGTGTTGATGCCCAGGGATTATATTCTCCACTGCGGTTGATAGTGACCCCACTTATTTTTTTTCAATTCTTACCGACCTTTCCGTTAATGGTGTCAATAACAATCGATAACACGAATGATTCTCAGTTGTCTCCGGCCACTTTAATTCAGTTTGATGATTTTAATGTGACGACAGTACCTTTGCCTGCATCAGTGTGGTTAATGTTAACAGGTCTGGTTTGTATGTTTGGCTTATCAAAGCGTCTGTTGAAATGCAGAGACGCTAAGATTCCCTCTATAGTTTTCCACCATAATAAAAATCAACGCCAAATACTCACTATTTTGTCAGTATAAGCAAAAATCAATATGTGATTGAATCCCTACTAAAGCGCAACCATCTGTGCTTAAATAATCATCATTATAAAAACAAACGGAGTATTGATAATGAAAGCACGTATTGTTAATTGCTTGAAGTTCTTACAATTATTCTCATTAGTCGCTATTGTTTTAAGCGTTCCATTAACTGCATCAGCGGCGGTTTGTAGTTCAGCTGGGCAGTCATCGTTCTATGAATGGGTTGATAGTGTTCAATTTGGAAGTTTTTCCCATGTGTCTGGCAATGATGCTGGTTATGCCGATTTTACTGCGACTCAAACTATTCCACTTTCGCCTGGCCTGCAAAATATTAGTCTAACGCCGGGATTTAATACTGACTCGTATACTCAGTATTGGTCTGTGTGGATAGATTTTAATCAGAATCAGCTATTTGAAAGCACTGAGCAGATATTTACAGGAACATCAAGTTCAGCTGTTAGTGGTTCGATTAATGTTCCCGCTAGTGCATTGCCTGGCTTAACGGCCATGCGCGTGTCCATGAAGTATGGTTCAGCGCCTTCTGCATGTGAAACGTTTACCTCGGGTGAAGTTGAAGACTATACAGTCGATATTGCAGGCGAGCCTGCACCAGAACCTGTTTCACTAACAACTTTGTATACTATCAATGTTGATAATAACTATATCATAAGCAGAACCGGTAAATTAGGTGATCCTGCTGCGTGGGTAATTGAAAAGGATGGCATCATTGTCCTGGAAAGAAATGCGGCAAATGAGCTTGATTACACTTATTTTAACAATACGAATGGCAGCTACTTTAGAGTCTGGTTAAATCAATTTATAGACGGAAAATATGAAATCGTATCTAATGTGGTTAGTTATGTACCAGGAACGATAGTTTTACCGCCACCGAATCCTGTCGTGCCTACTCTATATACCCTTAATGTTGATAATAACTATATCATAAGCAGAACCGGTGATTTAGGTGATCCTGCTGTGTGGGTAATTGAAAAGGACG
>CBDUHU010000421.1:0-4126 GCA_965366725.1 uncultured Kangiellaceae bacterium | reverse complement strand
CACATTAATTTAAACAAACTGAAAAACCCGCCAACCAGGCGGGTTTTTTTATGCAATCAATTTATATAATCAGGAATTAACAACATGGGTCAACAAAGCAAAAAAATTCAAATTTTTGATACGAGTTTGAGGGATGGTGAGCAATCTCCCGGAGCGTCAATGACAATCAATGAAAAGGTACAAGTTGCCTATCAGCTAAAGAATTTAGGAGTTGATACGATTGAAGCTGGATTTCCGGTGATCTCAGATGGTGACTATGAGGCAGTGTTTGAGATAGCTCAGCAAATTAAAGGAGCAACAATTTGTGCATTGGCTCGTGCTGTAGATAGAGACATCGAAATTGCCGCAAAAGCACTTGCTCCGGCAGAAAAAAAACGAATTCATGTGTTTATTGCGACCAGTGAAATTCATATGAAACACAAGTTAAAAATGTCACGGGAGGAAGTTATCTTAAGTGCGGTAAACGCCGTTAAAAAAGCTAAGAGCTTTGTTGATGATGTTGAATTTTCCGCTGAAGATGCAGCGCGAAGTGATTTAGATTTTCTGATTCAGGTACTTGAAGCTGTGATTGATGCTGGTGCAACTACGGTTAACATTCCTGACACAGTAGGCTACGCAACACCAATAGAATTTGGCCACTTAATTGGAGAAATTAAACGCAGAGTCAGTAATATAGATCAGGCAATTATTAGCGTTCATTGTCACAATGATTTAGGCTTGGCCACTGCAAATAGTCTGGCTGCAATTGAACATGGAGCCGAACAAGTAGAGTGTACAGTGAATGGTATTGGCGAACGCTCAGGTAACTGCGCATTAGAAGAAATTGTTATGGCGATTAAAACCCGTAATGATATTTATCGTGCCCACTGTAATGTTAATAGTAAAGAACTTGTTAAAACCAGTCGTATGATCAGTCAAGCTACAGGCATTTGCGTGCAACCGAATAAAGCAATTGTTGGTAAGAACTCTTTTGCACATGAAGCCGGTATTCACCAGCATGGGGTCATCAATAATCGCGAAACCTATGAAATTATGAAAGCTGAAGATGTCGGTTTTGATAGCAATGAAATGGTGTTAGGAAAGCACAGTGGAAGGCACGCGATTCGATTGTGGCTTGAAAAAAATAATATCAGTTTGAACGAGCATGAAATCAGTGAGCTATCGCATCAGATCAAATCTTTAAGCGATATTAAGAAACAGGTTGGAGATGATGATATTTTCAGATTGCTTAACAATGACCAGCCTGGTGACGTTAACCTGGTGGAAATCTCACAGTATTTAGGAACTAAAAGATGGTAAAAACATTATTTGATAAAATTTGGGAAGCACACGTTGTTTCACCACAGACTGCAGATACCCCGGCGATTATCTATATAGATACTCACTTTATTCATGAGGTTACTTCGCCGCAGGCTTTTAACATGTTAAGGGAGAAAAACTTATCGGTGCGTTGTCCTGATAGAACATTTGCGACCATGGACCATTCGACACCAACTTCTAAACCAGATGCAAATGGTGAGTATCAATTCAACGGAGAGCAAGAGAAACAGCAGGTAAAAACCCTTGTGGATAATTGTGCAGAGTTTGCTATTTCTTTATATCGTTTAGGCGATCCAAGACAAGGGATTGTGCATGTTATTGGACCGGAACAGGGAATTACTCAACCTGGACAAACAATCGTATGCGGGGATAGTCACACTAGTACACATGGCGCTTTTGGAGCATTGGCATTCGGTATTGGTAGTAGCGAAGTTGGTTACACTTTTGCCAGTCAATGCTTACCACAGAAGAAGCCAAAAGCTATGGGAATTAAAGTCAATGGTCAATTGAATCAGGGAGTGACTGCCAAGGATCTGATTTTGGCAATTATTGCAGAAATTGGAATTGGCGGCGCTACCGGACATGTGATCGAATATTTTGGCGAAGCGATTGAATCATTAAACATGGAACAAAGGATGACGATTTGTAACATGTCGATTGAAGCGGGTGCCAGAGCTGGAATGGTAGCGCCTGATCAAACTACTTTTGATTACTTAAAAGGTAGAGCCCATTCTCCTGAAGGTATCTGGTGGGATAAAGCGGTTGAAGACTGGTCAAAATTGAAAAGTGATCCAGGGGCGAAATATGATCAATTGATCGTATTGCAAGCGAATGAAATTCAACCGATGATCACCTTTGGAACCAATCCTGAAATGGCGATTCCGATTACTCAAGTCATTCCCAATGATGCGCCTCAACACGCCCTGGATTACATGGCTTTTGAATCTGGAGATGCAATGATAGGAAAATCGGTCGATGTTGTTTTTATCGGGAGTTGTACCAATTCAAGAACCAGTGACTTGCAAGATGCTGCATCTGTCATTAAAGGGCGAAAAGTTGCCGCTGGTGTCAGAATGTTAGTAGTGCCAGGATCGCATATTATTAAACAGCAGGCTGAAGAGCTTGGTCTGGATAAGATTTTTCTTGATGCTGGTGCTGAATGGCGAGAGCCTGGATGTTCAATGTGTTTGGGAATGAATGGCGATATTATTCAACCGGGTCAGGTATGTGTAAGTACCAGTAATCGAAACTTTGAAGGTCGACAGGGCAAAGGCGGTAGAACTTTACTGGCCAGTCCGATTACTGCCGCTGCTGCGGCAATTGGTGGAAGGGTGGTTGATCCCTCGTCCATTGTTTATACCAGTTCAGCGGAGGTTGCTTAATGAAACCGGTTAGTCAGATAAGCGGAACAGCGGCGGTACTTGATATTGAAAATATTGACACTGATCAGATAATTCCCGCAGAACACCTGAAAATCACTAATAAATCAGGCCTGGGAGAGTTCTTGTTTTCCAATTGGCGTTATCAGCCTGATGGGAATAAAGAGCAGAGTTTTGTACTTAATAAAAAAGAAACTAGTGAGAGTAGAGTTTTAATAGCTGGTAATAATTTTGGTTGCGGTTCTTCTAGAGAGCATGCTCCGTGGGCATTACTGGATTTTGGTATTCAGGTAGTCATTAGTCACTCAATTGCAGATATTTTTAGAAATAATTCGATAAAAAATGGCTTGCTACCGATTGAGATTGGGCAGCAAGAACATGACTTTTTACTCACCTGTAATTCAAAAAAGCTTCTGGTTGATATTGAGCAACAGGTTATTTTTGTCGGAGAACGGGAAATAAAATTTAGTATTGATCCATTTACTCGCTATTGTTTTATTAACGGGATGGACCAATTGGATTTTATACTCAGTCATGAGCAAGCAATTAGCAAGTTTGAAAAACAACAAAAGAGGTATCGGTAATGGGGATAAAAATAGCTTGCCTGCCTGGTGATGGTATTGGGCCTGAAGTAACTACAGCAGTTACTAAAGTACTTAACTCTGTTGCCAGAAATTTTAATCATTCAATCGAAATTACTGAGTATTTGATTGGTGGTGCTGCAATCGATGCGGTCGGTGATCCTCTTCCTGAGGCAACAATCAGCGGTTGTAAAGATAGTCACGCAGTTTTTCTCGGAGCGATTGGTGGACCTAAGTGGGATGATCCGAAAGCTAATGTTCGTCCTGAGCAGGGACTATTAAAACTTCGCAGTGAATTGGGAGTGTTCGCTAATATCAGGCCGTTAACAGTTTTTCCATCTTTACTTAAAGCATCACCATTGAAGCCTGAGATTTTGGAGAATGTCGATTTTATCGTGGTCAGAGAATTAATTGGGGGGATTTACTTCGGAGAAAAATATCGCGGTAGTGATTATGCAACCGATGAATGTCGTTATTCAATTGGTGAAGTTGAAAGAATTACCAGAGTGGCTTGTGAAATAGCGATGCAGCGAGACAAAAGGTTAACTTCTGTAGATAAAGCAAATGTTCTGGAGACATCACGTTTATGGCGTGAAACAGTGACCAGATATGTGGCAGATAATTATCCTGAAATTAATCTCGAACACCAGCTTGTTGATTCTTGCGCAATGAAACTTATTCAGGAGCCTTCTCATTTTGATGTGGTTCTAACTGAGAATCTATTTGGCGATATATTATCTGATGAAGCGAGCGTACTTGCAGGGTCAATGGGATTATTAGCTTCCTCTTCACTGGGTGAAGAATCTGGTTTATTTGAACCAATCCATGGTTCTGCGCCTGATATTG
>CBDUHU010000420.1:0-4128 GCA_965366725.1 uncultured Kangiellaceae bacterium | reverse complement strand
CACGAGCTATGATGTCTTCTGCACTGGTTAAGCGGAACAGTTTACTATCACGTCGAATGCTTAAGAATTCTTTGAATACTTCTGAGGCAAACTGAATATCTGACATACCAGCCTGAGTATTAGGATTGGAAGAAATTGCAACAATGGTTTCCCAATTAGATGCGTTATCCTGAGCCAAAGGCAATCCGACATTCCAGTTATTCGATTCCTTAGTAAAATCTACCCGGTTAAACCAATCACCTGCATCAAATGTATTTCGATCCATCGATTTGGAGCGAATAAGATCTCCACCAAGTTGCAGAAATGGTATTCCCTGACTAAGTAACGGAATAGTTGCTGCAATATTTTGTACTCGAACCCGATCTTCCAGACTCATTCCTATGTTCAGATTAAATTGCAGCTGATCCCAAAGCGTATTGTCATCATGCTTTGATACATAGTTGATAATATCTGCCGGATCTTTTGCATAAGCCGATGGATTATAACTACTTCCAGTAGAAACGCTGCCAGTGTGACTTTCAAGAACATAGTCAGCAAGCGTACCAGCCATGCCAAGCTTCACTATATCCTGATCATTCATATTACCGTCACTGGTGTCGCCATTGAACAGGCCTGCGCGACGAACACCCTCACGTAACCGATCATTAAATGTCGCTATTTCAGTACCTGCCATATTGAACTGAGAGGCATTTTCAAAACCACGAGAATCTCTTGGCCAGCCTTCACCATAAAAATAAGTATCCTGATCGATATTTCTAACCGCTTCTCTGGCTGCCAGCATTTGTGCTTTTGAACCATGACTCATGATATCAAAACGGAAACCGTCAATTGCATAAGCTTCAGCCCACATCTTCAGCGAGTCAGCCATTAACTTATCCATCATTCGATGTTCCAGCGCCGTATCGTTACAACAGGTTGACTGTAAAACCGCACCGCTCACCAGATCAAGACTCTGATAATAACCCGGAACAACTTTATCAAGCACTGAGTTGTCCCAAAGACCGGCAGAATTAGTATGGTTGTAAACAACATCCATATTAACCCTCAAGCCCATATCGTGCAGTGCTTTAATCATCGCTCTTAGTTCGACAATTCTGGCAACACCATCAGGGTTTGATGCATAAATGCCATCCGGTGCATTAAAATGTTTGGGATCATAGCCCCAGTTAAATGAATCGTAACCGCGCATAGATTCAACCAATGCCTGGGCGTCATCTGAAAATGTCTGATAGCTTTCCAGCACTGATAATAAGCTGGCTGAATCATTCTCAACACCACAAACTGGAGAATTCTGGTTCACTTCACAAAGCTCTGCAACGGTGTGATTTAAGTCGACAATCCTGTCTGGTGCTTCATTAATACTGGCAATATCATTAACCGGAAGCAATTGAAAATGCGTTAATCCACTTTCTACTAATGACAACAGATGTTGTACTGGCACTGAATCTGATTCAGTAAATGCCAGATATTTACCACGATTTTCAACGCTGGTACTCATATCGTGAGCGCTAAAGTCTCTGATGTGTCCTTCATAAATCACCGAGTCTTCCGGATCTTGAATGGTTGGTACAGCATGTCCATCCCAGCCTTCAGGTTTCAGATCACTATCGGTCAGATTCACAAACTGTGAATATTCTCCATTAGTTGAAAGACTAACCGAGTAGGGGTCTGTGGACTCAATGGTTTCAATCGCATTATTTTGCGGATGGTAAACAGTAATTTCGTAGCGATAGAATTGGCGATCAAGTTGTCCATCACCAACAAATTGCCAGATACCAGTCTCTGTATTTTCCTGCATTTGATAACTGGTAGTTAATGACTTGTCCGCACTATAAACATTCAATTTAACATTTTGTGCAGTTGGCGCCCATAAATTAGCCGTGATTTCCGCATCAGAATAAACAACTCCTAACATGGCTTCGTCAGCATCATTTTCATTTTTAGTATATAAATCGTCCAGCACTTTTGCTGCTTGTACATGGGTCGCAGAAAAAGCATTTCCCTCGTTATCATAGGCCGCCAGAACCAATTCATTTTTTAGCACCGTTTTGGCTTCCTGCGGAGAAATATCAATTGAAAATGCTGCCCAATCGGCAACCAATGGATAGGCCGCTATTTGCGCATCGGTAAGCGCTGTTGCTGCAAGCGTAATGGTCGTACCGCTGAGGGTAGAATCTTCTCCCGCTTCTATACCTGCTGTCGCCGAATGATGTAAACGAACTTCATTGGCAATAGATGAGTCAATATTCCATACCAGCGTGGTTGAATCAATCCAGTGAGCCGCGGCATCATTAATCTGTAAAGGCAAATCCCCTAATGAAAGTATTGGAAATTCAAAAACACCAGGATAACCTGACAAAGTAAAGTTCATTCGGGTAAAGGTCTCATCATCCTGAGCAAGATTCATTTGCCAGTCACCGCCACCTAACTCTTTTCCTCCATCGTCGGTTCCAATATGGATAATAAAGTTACCACAATCGGCAAAATCTTCTTTGAGGTTAATTAGCCAATATGCACCATAGTTAGGATCAATTCCGGATATTTCATGTTCTTCGCCCCACACTGAAGAGTCGTAAGGAGCAGCATAGGAATCACACTCTTCATTATTCCAGGTGTGTAACACATAACCATCATAGACAGGATCATCCGGGTTATTGGTGGCGTCTTGTGGTCTGTTATAAAACAGAATTGCTTCATTTTCTCCGGGAAAAACACTTGGCTCCGGCGCATCAGGATCAGCACCAACGACACACTGGTCATTAAACTCATTTGGAACCAGCGGTGCTGGACATTGTAAAGGTTGGGGTTCTACACAAGCATTTCCTGCGGGGTTAAGTACTAAAGGCGCATCACAAGTGAGTAACTCTTCACCGCCATCGACGGAAGAACCTCCACACCCAATCATCGACATTATCATCAATGCCAACAAGCTGGTGCTAATTATTTTCGAATAACTAAACATAGATTTAGCTCCACTATTATTTTAATAAAATATGAATTTCGTTCGCTTTGGATTTACTTACAATCTGTAGTTCACACCCAGAAAATATTGGCGGCCAAAAAATTGTATCGTTCCTGTTTTTGACTCTTCACCAAAGTAACTTTTGGTCGGTTCATCCGTCAGGTTAACCACTTGAAACATTGCGCTAAAATTATCATCAAATTTATACGAAGCCTGATAATCAAAAACAGTTTCATCATCAAAAAATGTTGACTGTTCCTCTATTGCAAATTGCGAAGAAACAAACTCCGAACGGTGACGCACATTCACTCTGGTTTCAAACCCTTCATATCCCCAAAATACAGCGCCATTAAATACATGTTTAGAAAGCCCGGGAAAAGTCGTTTCAATTGTCGGGCCGCCAAGGTCAGTGGTAGTTAATCCAACAATTGCATCAATTTTACTGTCGGTATAGGCATAGCTGGTACTTATCCCAAGCCCGGACCAAAGCTCTGGCAGATTGGAAAAAACCTGGGTGTAAGCTAATTCGATGCCGCTAAAATAACCACCGTTGGCATTATTAACTGCGGTCGTGTAGCTGCCATTGGTAACAGTCACTGGCGGCAGACTCTCAGGGTTGCCCGGCTCTGTTCCCGGAACATATTCAGGAATAGAAAAACCATTGGCTGCAAAGTCAAACTCTGGAATAGTAAATTCCTGAACAAAACTCTTTATATCTTTATAGAAAACTGCAGCAACAAAAGCACCATCAGTTTCACTGAAGTAATACTCGTAAGAAAGATCGTATTGATTGGCAAGAAAAGGTTTCAGAAACGGACTATTAGTACTAAAGGCATTGTATCGTCCCTCACTATCTACCTGACCACTGGCATTTGAAGCAAGCCGATTAATCGGCGACCTTGCCAATACTCTTGCCGCTGCAAAACGAATCTGGCTATTCTCAGTGAGGCTGAAGTTAAGATTTAGCTGTGGCAAATAATCAGTATAACTTGTACCTTTGATGTTCGGCGCATACTGGCTATTAATCAATCCAGCTTCATCGACAATATTTTGCGCACCTAACAGGGGATCGCCGCCAACATCATCAAGGCTGGTTGCCGCTTGATCCGTTGTAATCACCCGTAGCCCGATATTTCCAGTTAATGGAGTATCCCAGATTTCAGTAT
>CBDUHU010000419.1:0-4131 GCA_965366725.1 uncultured Kangiellaceae bacterium | reverse complement strand
AGTAAAGACTATACAGACTAAGCCAATAGCAATGAGTAAAAAAGTCAGTAAGAACGCAAGATTGTTTTGGTAATTAGTTGCTCCTATCATCATCAATATGGCTACTAACATAGCCAGATAGCCAGAACCTATAGGCCATATATAACTCGTTTTCTGAGTTAGTTCGACCTTATCAGAAACAGGCATTCGTGCACTAAACCAGTGACGGAATTTTTCTTTTAGCTTAAACGACAGGGCCATTGATATCTTATCGAGGAACAGCTGTATTATGAAGCAAGGTCATTACCGGAGAGTTGTGCCCTGCTTCAGAACCATTTTGATTAACCAAACGATGCATCACTACACTACTCCATACTGCCTGAATATCTTCTGGTAAAACATAACTTCTAGCCTCGATCAGCGCCCAGGCCTTGGCAGCTTTCAATAAAGCCAGGCCTCCTCTAGGTGACAGCCCGTGAGACCAATCTGTACTTTCTCTTGATCCGGTAACTAATAACTGAAGATAATCAAGTAACGTTTCACTCACCGTAACCTGCTCGACCTGCTGTTGAAGCTGTAACAGTTGTTCGACATCTAGTACCGGCGTTAACTTCTTAATCAACCCTCTGGTATCCTGCCCTTTCAATAACAGTCGTTCAACTTCTGGCTCTGGATAACCGAGCGATATGCGAATTAAAAATCGATCAAGTTGTGATTCTGGTAGTGGGTAAGTACCAATCTGATGAAATGGATTTTGTGTAGCAATAACAAAAAATGGCTGAGGAAGTGCTCTGGTCACCCCTTCATTGGTTACCTGGTACTCTTCCATTGCTTCCAACAACGCACTTTGAGATTTAGGACTGGCGCGATTAACTTCATCAGCTAATAGTACCTGGGTAAAAATAGGACCTTGATGAAATTTAAAAGACTCCTCGCTTCTTCGATAGATCGCAGAACCAGTAATATCAGCGGGAAGCATATCGCTGGTAAACTGAATTCTTTGAAAATCCAACCCAAGGACTTTAGCCAATGCATGTGCCAGGGTTGTCTTTCCCATGCCAGGTAAATCCTCAATCAGCAGATGTCCTTTGGCCAATAAGCACACTAGAGCCAATTTAATTTGTTGCTCTTTGCCTAATATGATCTGATTTAATTCGCTTATGACTTTTTCAAGGATCTGATGCATAGAATAATTCTTATTGTGGAAGAGTGGGATATTTATCTGTTTACTGATTACTGATTACTGATTACCAAGAATGATTTATGACTGCCAAAAATGCAAGTCGGATTGATTGAAACTGATAACAAAATTCCAAATCTATAAGATATTCAGTAACATCTTGTAAATTTTTTCTACAACCATGTCAATATTTGACTAAAAAATTAGTGATCACCCAAACCTTAATTGATTGAGTAACTGATCAATCATCCTCTCTGCCTGAGCATAATAGCTCCCGCCGAATAGATTGGCATGATTTAAGATATGATATAAGTTATATAAGTCTCTTCGCTGGCTATATCCAATGTCTATCGGATGTAACTCTTGATAGGCTTGCCAAAATGCCTTACCAGGATTTCCGAATAATTCCAACATCGCCAATTCCGCTTCATGATCGGCATAATAACATGCTGGATCATAAATCAACGGTGTACCGGCAGGGTCAAAACTGTAATTCCCGTCCCAAAGATCGCCATGAATTAATGCTGGAACGGGCTTATAACTAATAAAAAAATCGGCAACCCTGTCGATTAATAATTGACCTTTCTCTGTTAATATCGATGAAGAGTCAGCAGATTTTAAATTTTTTAGTTGAAACTCAAGACGGTTTTGAACAAAAAAATCAATCCAGCTTTCAGACCAATGATTCAGTTGAGGAGTCAAGCCGATAAAATTATTATCAGAAAAACCAAATGCCTTTTCTGAGCATGTGTGTAGTGAAGCCAATAACTGTGCGAAATCTCTTATGTTCCCCGAATAGCCCAGTGACAAACATTCCATAAGAATAAAACTATTGTTCAAAAACACACCACAAGCAATCACTTCGGGAATTTTAAACCCAGATAAAGCGCTTAGATAACTCAATCCATCCGCTTCCGCTCGAAACATATTTTCGCAACTAACATGATTAACTTTCAGAAAATACTTTCTTTTATTACCGCGAAGCGTGAAGGTCTGGTTACCCTGTCCAGTTAAACTTACTGATGTTGAAGCCGAGAATGGATGCAACACAAAACTGTGTTCGATTTTATCATTGACCAGATGCTCAATATGCTGCCAGATATTCACTTCATCAACTCATCTAAGTTTCTTATTTAATTAACCTGAATAATGGATAAGAATAACCATCCTGTAGAACATTGTCAGCTACTCGGGGTAACCGGTAATACTCTTAATTTCTTGATAAATCGGTTTTAATCGACGATACATTTTTCGATAAACCCGGCGATAAAGCTTGTCATATAATTCAATATTTTTTTGTTCTGGGTAAAATGTCCTGTCAATATGAGTCATTGCTTCAGTCGCTTGCGCATAGCTCTTATAATATCCCAGCCCAACTGCTGCATTAATCGCAGCACCAAGTCCTGATGTCTCAAATGTATGCGGACGGTGTGTTGGCAAATTAAATATATCAGCGGTCAGTTGCATAGCTGCATCTGACTGAGATCCGCCACCAGAAATACGCAAACTGGTTATCTTTTTCTTCTGACGACGTTCCAGGGTCTCTTTACCTTCTCTAAGTGCATAAGCAAGACCCTCTAAAATAGAACGATAAATATGTGCTCTTGTATGGACATCACCAAAACCCAATATAGCCCCTTTGGCTTCCTGATTTTTTATTCCAGGCGACCAATAAGGTTGTAACATTAACCCCATTGAACCGGGAGGCACCTGATTAACTAATTGGTCAAAAAGAGACTCTGGAGAAACCCCAGCTTCCTTTGCCTGAATTAACTCCCTCTGCCCAAATTCCTGTTTAAACCAACTGACCATCCAGAATCCCCGATAGATCATCACTTCGCTATTATACTGACCAGGTATTGCCGAAGGATAAGGTGGTATGAAACTTTGTGGACTAACATAATCGACATTATTAGTATTAATCGTTGCGGTTGTCCCATAACTTAAACTGGCAGTTGTTGGTTCAAAACAACCACATCCGAGTACTTCACATGCCTTGTCTGAAGCCGCTGCAATCAAGGGCAAAGGTTTTTCTATACCAATTAATTTTGCCGCCTGTTCGGTTAATAACCCTAAACTTTCTCCGGGAGATACTAACTCTGGAAGCATGCTTGGGGTTACTGGTATAGCTTTCCATTTCCAATCCCAGGAGCTGGCCCATTGTTGCTTCTTATAATCAAATGGCAAGTAACCAACAGCGCTAGCACTAGATTCTTTAAACTGACCCGTTAGCCGGTAAATAAGATAGCCCGAAAGAAACAGAAATTTATCTGTAGACTGCCAGATTTCAGGTTGCTCTGTTGCAATCCAGTTAGCCTGAGCTTTGCTCCGGAAATAACTAATCAATTTTGACTGCCCAATCATTTTAAATAACACTCGCCAATACCACGGCATAGGCTCAAGCTCATCACAAGTTCGCTGATCAAGCCAAAGCATGGCAGGTCGCAATGGCTCTCCATTAATATCCAGATTAATCACACTGCTACGCTGAGTCGTTAAACTGACACCAACCACTTTTTGTTTTAGTTTTTCAGACTTAACATCGGGTAAATCCCAAAGCTCTGTACATACCTGGGTTAATTTCTGCCAGTAATATTCAACATGTTGTTCAGCCCAACCTGGACGTGAGGAAAAATAGGCTTCCAACTCTAATTGATGCTTTGCTACTAACTTTCCCTGTAAGTCAAAAAGTAGTGCTCTAATACTCTGAGTACCATTATCAATCGTCAAGATTAATTCATCACCCATTGGAGACTTCATATCATGCTCGAACTTTTTATCCTTCATTGTAAACCTATCATTGTTCTTATTCCGGTAAACTATAAAATGTTTTCCAGAGTTTTAGATAACCAGCCAGTTCTTTTTCCCAATGGGATTCACTCCACCCCATAATCTCTATACAAAGCGCTTTTATCCGTTCCATCTGATTGATACCGCCACCGGGTAACAGGTTGCCAATTCGAGTTCTGCGC
>CBDUHU010000418.1:0-4185 GCA_965366725.1 uncultured Kangiellaceae bacterium | reverse complement strand
AGAAGTCTTTTATCGCAACTCAACTAAGATAATTTAAGCAAGACAATCAGTCTTATGATTGTCTTGCAAAGATTTTGTTTACCAGCTAGCTAAGGGGCTTAAGTCTTCTTCGTAATCAACTCCGTCAAAACCAAAACCAAACAACTTTACGAAATCTTGATTATAACCTTCGTAATCGCCTAACTCTGGGAAATTTTCAGTAGTGACCTGTGGCCAGAGCAGTTTGATTTTCTCCTGAATATGATCATTTGTTTCAACCGTATCCATTCGAAGGCGATTAGCTTCGTCTACCGGAGGATTGTCTTCGAGTAGTAATTGATTAAACAAGCCGTATATCTGTTCGATGACGCCTTCGTGGCATCCTTCATCTTTCATTACCTGATACATTAATGAGATGTATAACGGCATTACCGGAATTGCAGAACTAGCCTGTGTAACCACCGCTTTAAGAGAAGTAACGTAGGCTTTGAGATTTACTTGCTCATAGGTCTGATTCATCGCCTGGGCTGCTCTATCCAGGTCTTCTTTGGCTTTACCGATGGTTGCATGTCCATAGATTGGCCAGGTTAGTTCTTTACCAATATAAGTATAAGCTGTTGTGCGACAGTCATCAGCGAGTACATCTGCGCTGCTAAGAGCATTAAGCCAAAGCTCCCAGTCTTCACCACCCATAACTTTAATAGTATTGTCTATATCGTCCTGACTCGCGGGAGATAATGTGATGTCATGAACAACTTTCTTATTGGTGTTAAATGTCTTAGACGTATATTCTTTACCAACTGGTTTAAGCGAAGAGACATAAGTATCGCCGGTATCAGGATCCGTTCTGCGGGGAGAGGCAAGACTATAAATGATTAAGTCTACTTTACCCATATCCTGCTTTATCGTGTCGATAACTTGTTGTTTTATTTCATGTGAAAATGCATCACCATTGATGGTTTTATAGTATAAACCTTCGGCTTTCGCTTCCTGATGAAATGCGGCTGTATTATACCAACCGGCAGTGCCAGTTCTTTTCTCAGTTGGTTCTTTTTCAAAACATACACCAAGTGTTTTAGCGCCCCCGCCAAATGCCGCAGTTATTCTTGAAGCGAGTCCATATCCAGTGGAGCTACCGATGATAAGAACGTTTTTTGCTGTTTTTTCTAAATTCCCCTGAGTCTTAACGTATTCAATTTGATTACTGACACTTTTGGCGCACCCTACAGGATGTGCATTTGTGCAAATAAAACCCCTAATTGTCGGCTTAATAACCATATATTCAGTTTTCCTTGGATTAAAATTTATTAGCTTTGATCAACACTTTACTGCGCTGATCATGTTAAATATTTGATAGCCGACATGTTACCCTGCATTGTTAGTATTTTAAAGTGGATTTAGACAGGTCGGTGAAGTTGAAATTATCAGAGAAGTATATTGAGCGCGTTATCGATTGTGGCACCAGCGCTTAAGTATCAAGCTCTTTTCGAATTATTACTGCGGCCAGGATCATTGATCATGGAAGTCAGGATATTTAACTGACAATTCTGTAAACCGAATGCGATTTCCTGAATAGCGAGACTATTATCTCGATCTCCAATATTACGAAGATTTTCAGAAACAGAGATCAGGCTTTTATAAAGATCAGTAAGTTGGTTAAGCTCATTAGCCAACCTATCGCTATTCAAAGGCGTACATCCTTTGGTTCTTTTATTCATGTTATTTTTATTAAATGCGAAATATTGGTTAATTATAAAGTGAAATTCACTTGAAGTTAACTGCTTTATCAGAGTAAATATTTCGCAAGTAACAATAAATTTTTAATCCCCTTATCATTGATCAGGGGACTACTGGAAATCCTCTATCTCTCATCAGCGCATTGATGTCTGCATCCCTTCCTCTGAAATTCCGATAAGCTTCGCCGGGATCAACTGCATTTCTTATGCTAAATAGATGATCAACCAGTTTTTGCGCGACAGCCTCGTCATAAAATCCACCTGGAGCGCTAATAAATGCTTCTGATGCATCAGAAGTGAGCACTTCAGCCCAGATATATCCATAATAGCTGGCGGAATAGCCTTCGCTTGAAAATATATGGCCAAAATGAGGTGTACGATGTCGCATCACAACTTCCTTTGGCATGTTTAAGGCATTAAGTGTTTCAAGTTCAAACTTATCCGGATCAATTCCTTCCGGGTCAATGGTATGTAACTTCATATCGATTAACGCGGAAGCCAGATATTCGGTTGTTTTAAACCCCTGATTGAAAGTTGCTGCTCGCTTTATTCTGTTAACCATTTCAGCCGGCATAGGCTTTCCTGTTTTATGGTGCAATAAGAAACGATTAATTACTGCGTCAGTTGATAACCAACGTTCAAGTAGTTGTGATTGAAACTCCGTATAATCCCTGACACCACTATTAAGTGTTGGGTAAGCAACTTTAGATGATAGGGCGTGAAGGGCATGCCCGAATTCATGAAAATAGGTTTCAGCATCATCCCAGGAAATAAGCACTGGCTCTCCAGTACTGGAGTTAATAAAGTTAGAGTTATTGGATGCCAGCACATTCGTTTTACCATCAAAAGTTGTATGGCTTCGATAACTGGTAGCCCAGGCACCAGAACGCTTTCCTTTTCTAGCGAAGGGGTCCAGATACCAAAGCCCTATATGTTCCCCGGAAGACTTATCTGTGACTTCCCAAACTCTCACATCTGGATGAAATACAGGGATTTTATCTTTTTCAACCTCAGTGAAATTGAATTCAAACAATTTTCCGGCAACATAAAACATTGCTTCACGGAGTTTATCCAGTTGAAGATATTGACGAATTTCATCTGAATCAAGCTGGTACTTATTCTGGCGGACTTTTTCCGCATAATAACGGTAGTCCCAGGGTTCAATCGAAATTGCATCGCCCGCTGTATTGGCTATTTGTTGCATATCTGCGACTTCCTGCTTAACCCTGGCAATTGCCGCTTTCCAGACTCCTTGCATCAGTTTTAATGCGTTTTCCGGTGTTTCTGCCATGCGGTCTTCTAACCGCCAGGAAGCATAGTTTTTGTAGCCGAGCAGTTTCACCCGTTCATGACGTAATTGCAATATCTCTGTGATTAGAGAGTTATTGTCATATTGGTCGCCATTGTCTCCACGACTGTAATAGGTTTCCCATACTTTCTGGCGTAAACTTCGCTGGTTTGAGTATGTAAGAAACGGGTCCATTGATGAGCGAGTATTGGTTATCGCAAACTTTTCAGGTTGACCCCTTTCTTTTGCCGCTGCTGCGGCTGCGTTAATAATAGACTGAGGCAGTCCGCCAAGTTGGTCTTTATTCAGATAGAGTACGTAGTTTTCCTGATCGGCCAGGATATTATTTGAAAACTGAGTGTAGAGCTCTGCTAATCGTTGGTTAATTGCAATATAACGAGCCTTCTTTTCTCCTTTCAGGGTAACGCCATTACGCGCAAATTCATTATATTTAAGATAAACAAGACGTTGCTGATGCGGGTTTAACTCTGCCATTTCTGGCCCTTGATAAATTGTCTTTACCCGTTGGAATAATTGATCATTTTGCTCTATTTTTGACCTGAATGCTGAACGAACCGGTGCCATTTGAGAGGCTATTTGGCGGAATTCAGGTGTTGATAAATTACTTCTCCAGACTCCCCAATAGCTTAGTACTCGATCAAGGGCTTTGCCTGAACGCTCTAGCTCAATAATCGTATTGCTGAATGTCGGCGGTTCGGGGTTTTCTGCTATTACTTTGATTTCGGCAAGTTTTAATGTCATTGCTGATTCCAAAGCGCTCTTGAGGTCGGCCAGAGTAACTTTATCAAATGCCGGAACCCCTTGAAAAGGACCGCTCCAGTTTTCCAGAAGTACATTTTTCTTAGTATCAGTTTGATTTACTTGATTTTTATCTGTGGCCAGATTTTTGTCAATCGGCGAAGGGATTGGATTTTTACTATTGTTATCACTACATCCTATGATAAGTCCTGCACTCAAAAGTGCGGATACAATTATTATATGCTTCATGCTAACTAAGTCCCCAATTCGTTTTTATGTACCGATTTTATCTATTAATCTGATTGTCATCACAATCGATTAATAATGATATTACTTGTTGCCTTTTAGTCCGTCTAGTAATAAATAGCCTAGTATTGATAACAATGAGTCTTGTCCACTAGAAAACCTTTCGCTTCCCAACCG
>CBDUHU010000417.1:0-4193 GCA_965366725.1 uncultured Kangiellaceae bacterium | reverse complement strand
TAAGCAATTGTGGACAAATCTAAAAAAGTTCAATATCGCTCTCTATTGCTTCCTTTTCATGGGATTTCCTGATGAGTTCCTTAACGGCTGTCTCAAAGCCTTCACCGCGTTTGATCGCCATGTATAGTTCCTTTTCTTCATGCATTGTATAGCTTTCCTCAATACGGGAGAATATCTTATTCCAATGGGATTCGTCCTCAGAGTCAATACCGCTGTTGAGTACCAGAATGGCCTGTTGCAGATTATTCAGTATGTGGTGAAGCCGCTGGCTCATACGATCGTAAAATTGAAAATCCATAACCGATTCTTTGACTTTTTCTTCAGTTTTCTTGTGTAATTCATGCAGTTTTTCAATATCGGGAAGAGGTTTTTTTCGTAATAACACGTCTATCTGGCGATGGTGTTGGACAATTTCTAAAAATAATTTACTCAAATCATTAAAAGGTTTTTCTGTTTCCTCCAGAGAAAGGGATAATTGAGCAGCTGCTAACTGTAAAAGCATTAACTGATTATTTGATTGCAGCATGAATATTCCTTTGTCAGGTTTCTGGTAAGTTATTTATATTTCAAGCGTTTACCTGAGTATAGGCAACAAAAATCAAGTCAACACATTTTTTCCAACAGAAGCTGGGTTATTGGTGACAATTGTCTGAGCGAAAAGTAGATAGCTTTGTACTGATAAGCTTATTATCCAACCTGTGAATCAGCGTTTAGCCAATATTTTAGTTAGCCCAAGCTTGACAGAACCAGTATTTGAACGTATGTTTCAAACAGGTGTTTAATTAATTTCCAGGTGAACATGTCTGCTTCAGGCTCTACTAAGAACAAAATTCTCGATGCTGCGGAAGAACTTTTTGCTGAACATGGGTTTGCGGAAACCAGTCTGCGGGTGATTACAGCGAGAGCCGAAGTCAATTTAGCATCGGTTAATTACCATTTCGGCTCTAAAAAGACCTTAATTGAAGCTGTGTTTGACCGTTTTATGGAAGGGTTTACCAATGAGCTTATGACGGAAATGGCAAAGCTTGACAATCAGGACAATAATCTGGAAGTCAACGATGTGTTGGCGACGTTAATTAACCCTTTAATTAAGATTGATAGAATTCGCCCTAACGGCTCGTCTGTTTTTATGAAGTTACTAGGACGTGCCTATGCGGAGACTCAGGGACACATTAGACGCTTTGCGATGGAGCGTTATTCTCATGTATTGGTCAGATTCACCCGATTATTACATAAGGCGAGTCCTGAAATGGCTCCTTCAGAAATGTTCTGGCGGCTTCATTTTATGTTAGGAGCGTTTATCTTTACATTGGCTGGTCATGAAGCGCTACAAGAGATTTCAGAAAGTGACTTCAATGAATCAGTGACTATTGAGCAAATAATTGCTCGCTTAATTCCATTTTTATCTGCTGGTTTTTCGAATAATCAGGCACCAGCACACTATTTGTCTGCAGGAGAAGTTTAGTTATGGTTATCTTAACCCAACTATTTGTTTTAATTGCTGTGATATGGGCATCTGCCTATATGCGAGCTCGAATGGGCACAGCATTAGCTGTCGCTGGCGGTGTGTTGGTTCTGCTATCACTACATGGAGAGTTTAAAGTTATTCCATGGTTATTATTCTCAGTGGTTGCATTTCTGTATTTTGCTGATGACTTTAGAAAGGACAGAATTACCAGGCCCATTTTCAGGATGTTTAAGAAAGTACTTCCACCGATGAATCAAACTGAAAAAGAAGCACTAGAGGCAGGTGATGTCTGGTGGGACGGTGAGCTTTTTAAAGGTAATCCTGACTGGAAGGAAATGCTGAGCTATAAAGCACCTGAATTGACTGATGAAGAGCAAAGCTTTGTTGATAACCAGGTGGAGACATTATGTAATATGGTGTCTGACTGGGATATAAACTTTAAAGATAAAGATCTTCCACCTGAAGCCTGGGATTACCTGAAAAAAGAGGGCTTCTGGGGATTAATTATACCAAAAGAGTATGGTGGTAAGGAGTTTTCTGCATTTGCCCACTCGACAATTGTTAGTAAATTATCCACCCGTAGTGGTTCACTTGGTGTTACCACGATGGTTCCAAATTCATTAGGCCCTGCTGAATTGTTGCTCCATTACGGAACGGAAGAGCAAAAGAATCACTATTTACCTAGATTAGCAAAAGGTGATGACATTCCGTGTTTTGCACTGACAGCGCCCAAAGCTGGTTCTGATGCTGGTGCTATTCCTGATAGTGGGATAGTTTGCAAAGGTGAATATGAAGGTAAAGAGGTTGTTGGTATCAGTCTAACCTGGGATAAGCGCTATATTACATTAGCACCAGTTGCTACCGTGCTAGGATTAGCGTTCAAAATGTATGACCCGGAAGGTTTATTAGGGGACAAAGAAGATATTGGTATTACTGTAGCCTTGATCCCAACTGATCATAAAGGGGTTGAGATAGGCGATAGACATTATCCGATGGGGCAAGCATTTATGAATGGTCCTACTCGTGGTAAAGATGTATTTATCCCACTGGAATGGATTGTTGGTGGTAAAGATTATGCAGGTAAAGGCTGGAGAATGTTGGTTGAGTGCCTTTCTGCTGGACGTGGCATCTCATTGCCATCGTCATCAACTGCAACTGGCAAATTAGCTTACAGAGCAACCGGTGCCTATTCTGTTTTACGCGAACAATTTAAAACTGAAATCGGAAAGTTTGAAGGTGTTGAAGAGGCATTGGCCCGAATTGCCGGTTCGACTTATCAATTGGAAGCGGCAAGATTGATGACGGCTGGTGCTGTTGATATGGGGGTGAAACCTTCCGTGGTGACTGCCATAGCAAAGTATCATATGACGGAATCAGCACGCAGCATATTAAACGATACCATGGATATTCATGGTGGCCGTGGCGTGATAATGGGAGAGCGCAATTATATCTCAAGTGGATATATGTCAATGCCAATTAGTATTACCGTTGAAGGGGCTAATATTTTAACTCGAAACCTGATGATTTTTGGTCAGGGGGCTATTCGTTGTCACCCATTCGTTTTTCGTGAAATGCAGGCGGCCAGTAACGTCAATGAGAGACAAGGTGTTGATGAGTTTGATTCGCTGTTTTTCCGCCATATTGGTTATGGGTTGAGTAATTTTATCCGAAGTATCAGTCTAGGGTTGACTGCCGGAAAAATAGTCAAGAAACCAGTCTCGGGAGTTACAGGAAAATATTATCAGCAGTTAACTAGAATGAGTTCTGCTCTGGCGCTGGTGTCGGATATTTCAATGGCGGTGCTCGGTGGAGAGCTAAAACGTAAAGAGAGACTTTCTGCCAGGTTGGGGGATGTTTTAAGTTATCTTTATTTAAGCTCTGCAGTACTTAAGTTCTTTGAAGATAGTGGCCGTAAAGAATCTGATATCCCTTATGTTGAATGGACAATTAGTAATAATTTGTGGCTGATGCAAAATGCACTCAATGAGTTTTTTGATAACTTCAAACCCTCCTGGCTAGGTAAAGTATTAAGGAGAATTGTTTTTCCTTACGGTTGTAATTTTAAACGACCTACTGACAGGCTTGATCATCAAATTGTTAAGCCAATGTTTAGTCACAGTGAGATACGCGATAGATTGACCAAAAACATCTTTATCGGTAATGAGAATGACCCGGTTGGTCGTGTTGAAAACGCATATAACAAGGTTCTTGCTACTAAAGAAATTGCTGCGAAACTGAAAAAAGCAGTTAAACAGGGTCACCTGACTCCTTCCAATGATATTAATGAGTTTGTAACCAATGCGTTAAACAATGGCTTATTAAACGATGAAGAAGCCAGAGACTACCTTGAAGCTGAACGTTGTCGACTGGATGCTATTCAGGTTGATGACTATTCTAAAGAATATATTGCGGGGGATTTTTCTGAGCTGGTTGCTGAAAAACCTGAAAAAGCAGCCTGATAGACTTATTGGCTCTGTTTTATAAGTTCAATTAGTAAAAGCCACTTTGGTGGCTTTTTTTGTTTTTTAAAGAATTTACAAGACTCTCGGGATTGAATGTCTCATATTTTCATCAATGTCTGCGATAAATTCGATATTTTAGTGTGACCCAAAGTGATATTATCTTTATCATAGATTTTCTGCTCTGAGCCAATGCGCTTAGAACTAATGTATAATCTACTGAACGAATAGACATAAGATATTATTTACTTAAGGAAAGGGTTTTC
>CBDUHU010000416.1:0-4195 GCA_965366725.1 uncultured Kangiellaceae bacterium | reverse complement strand
GGTCTGGAGTGAACATGATCTGGAAAGAAGGCTGTTTATGGCGCGACGCAGAGCCGCTGATATTATCAAAGATGAGGATTATTACATCAGTTCATTATCCTGTCTGATGATTGTCTATAAAGGTCTGGTTTTACCCCAGAATCTAAGTCAGTTTTATCCTGATTTAGCAGCAGCAGAATTAAAAAGTGCAATATGCTTGTTTCATCAACGATTTTCGACTAACACAGCACCATTATGGAAGTATGCACAACCGTTCCGGTTTTTAGCGCATAACGGCGAAATAAATACTATCTCTGCAAATCGGCGTTGGGCAGTTGCCCGACAAAAAAAGTTATATACCCCGTTATTGGCGGATCTCGAAAAGCTTGAGCATCTGGTAAATCAGTCCGGTTCTGATTCTTCTTCTTTAGATAATATGCTGGAAGTTTTATTAGCCGGTGGTATGGATATATTTAGAGCACTCAGACTGTTAGTGCCGCCTGCGTGGGCAAACAGAAGTAATATGGACCCGGATCTAAAGGCATTTTATGAGTTTAATTCGATGCATTCAGAACCCTGGGATGGCCCTGCCGGAATAGTGATGTCCAATGGTACTCAGATTGCCTGTACACTGGATCGAAATGGGTTACGCCCGGCACGCTATGTGATTACCAAAGATCGAATCCTCACAGTGGCTTCCGAAGTAGGCGTATGGGATTACAATGAATCTGATGTCATTGAAAAGGATAGAGTTGGGCCAGGTGAAATGTTGGCTGCTGATATTACCACTGGTCAGGTTTGGCGTACCAATAAAATAGACGACATGCTAAAAACTCGTCATCCATATCTTGAATGGCTCAGGGAAAATACGATTCGATTAAGAAGTAACCTTCGTCTGGAAAAGCAAGGCGCACAAATCTATATTGAGCAGAACCTACAAAATTTACCCTCTTTTAAAAAGTTCTTTGGAGTTTCTATTGAGGAATGCGAACAGATCATTCGAGTTATGGCAAATCAAAGCCAGGAAGCCACCGGGTCAATGGGGGATGATACACCTGTTGCGGTTTTGTCTAATCGTTCCCGTAGTCTGTTTGATTATTTCAGACAACAATTTGCCCAGGTAACTAATCCGCCTATTGATCCATTGCGGGAAAAATCAGTGATGTCACTGGAAACCTGTTTTGGGCGCGAACATAATGTTTTTCAAGAAACTAATGGGTTGGCCTATCGGGCGATTATTAGTAAGCCAATTTTAAATTATGCCAAATTGCAGCAATTACTCGATTTAGATCAACGCTACTATCAACAGAAGATGCTTTCACTGAATTATGACGGTGATACCAGCCTGGAAAAAGCAATTAGAGATCTTTGTGATCATGCGGTTGTTCTGGTTAAGCAAGGGTGTGTCATACTAAGGCTTAGTGACCGTGATATTGTCAAAGGGAAGTTGGCAATTCATGCAGCTTTGGCGACTGGGGCGGTGCATAATCGGTTAATCGATGAAGGTTTACGTTGCGATACCAATATTATTGTGGAAACTGCGACAGCCAGAGATCCACATCATTTCGCTGTACTAATCGGGGTTGGTGCTACTGCAATATATCCTTATCTTGCATTACAAATAATTAATAATCTCCATACGGATTCAAAGCTTGATTTCGATTTAATTACCGCCCGACGCAATTACTTTTTAGGTATTAACAAAGGTATTCTAAAAATAATGTCTAAGATGGGGATTTCAACTGTTGCCAGCTATCGTGGTGCGCAATTATTTGAGTTGGTGGGGATATCAAAAGAGGTTACCCAATTATGTTTTCCCGGGATGAGTTCACGAATAGGTGGTGCATCGTTTGAGGATTTACAAAGCGACAGTTGGGTTAATTCTAAAAGTGCGTGGCGGGCAACTGATAGAATCAGGCGAAGCGGAGAACTTAAATATGTCCACAATGGTGAATATCACAGCTATAACCCGGATGTAGTTCAATTACTCCAAAAAGCTGTAGCAACAGGTAAATATCAAGACTATCTGGATTATGCAGATCAGGTCAATAACCGGCCAGTAGCAACTTTGCGAGATTTGATGAAGCTGAAACTAGTGAGTAGCCCTCTGGCTGTTGAACAGGTTGAAGCACAGTCCCAAATAATGCGCAGGTTTGACTCTGCCGGAATGTCAATTGGCGCGTTAAGTCCTGAAGCGCATGAAGCATTGGCGATTGCTATGAACCGAATTGGTGGTCGTTCTAATAGTGGAGAAGGTGGAGAAGATAAAGCCAGATTTGAAACTGAAAAAAACTCTAAAATTAAACAAATTGCTTCAGGTCGATTTGGGGTATCGGCGAGTTATCTGGTTAATGCCGAAGTTCTTCAAATAAAAATTGCACAAGGGGCAAAACCGGGAGAAGGTGGGCAATTACCTGGAGCAAAGGTGACCGCAGAAATTGCGAAGTTAAGAAACTCAACGCCTGGAGTTACTTTAATTTCACCACCACCACACCATGATATTTATTCCATTGAGGATCTTGCACAATTAATTTTTGATCTAAAACAAATTAATCCAAAAGCCCTGATTTCAGTCAAACTGGTTTCTGGACCTGGTGTTGGTACAATCGCCGCCGGTGTTGCTAAAGCATATGCAGATATGATCACCATTGCCGGTCATGATGGTGGGACTGGCGCGAGTCCATTATCATCTGTGAAATATGCAGGCTCTCCATGGGAAATGGGATTAAGCGAAGCTCACCAGGCACTGATTGAAAATGGCTTAAGAGATAGGATATGTCTACAGGTTGATGGGGGGTTAAAAACTGGTCTTGATGTGATAAAGGGCGCAATACTGGGGGCTGATAGTTTTGGTTTTGGAACGGGTCCAATGGTTGCTCTTGGTTGTAAATTTTTGAGAATATGTCACCTTAATAACTGTGCAACAGGCATTGCGACTCAAAATAGAGAGTTACGCGATGAGCACTTTTTGGGTTTACCTGAAAGGGTAATTCATTATTTCGAATTTATTGCTAAAGAAACTCAAGAGTGGTTGATGAAGTTAGGGGTTAGCTCACTGGATGAACTTATCGGTAGAACTGATTTACTTGAAATAATCAACGGTTCTACAGTAAAGCAGAGCCACTTGAACTTGCAGGTAATACTTGACTCGGCTGCTCGTCCGAAAGATTCAGCTGCTCATTATAAAGGTGTTCGAAATACGCCTTTTGATAAGGGCGTGCTGAATAGCAACATTGTTAGAGAGTTTAATCAGAAGATCAAAGAGCAGGGACATTCTGACTCCATTCAAATGTCGTTTAATATTAAGAACTATGATCGTTCTGTTGGAGCAAGTCTTGCTGGTAAACTTGCCACGTCAGATTCAATAGTACCCCCCATCCAATTAAACTTTACCGGTATTGCAGGTCAGAGCTTTGGTGTATGGAATGTTAAAGGTATGAATTTATTTTTACGGGGGGATGCTAATGATTATGTTGGAAAGGGCATGTCTGGTGGCGTTATTAGTGTCTTTCCTCCTGAAAATATTCAATATGTTGCGAGCCGGGGTGCGATTATCGGAAATACCTGTTTATACGGAGCGAGTGGAGGGGAGTTATATGCGGCCGGGCAGGCCGGAGAGAGGTTTGCTGTAAGAAATTCCGGTGCTGTAACAGTGGTTGAAGGGGTTGGCGATCATTGTTGTGAATATATGACTGGTGGAGCAGTATTGGTGTTAGGACCGGTCGGCGAAAATTTTGCGGCTGGAATGACTGGAGGTATCGCAATGGTTCTTGATTTGAGAGAAACTCTGGTGAAGAAAACAAATTTTGAACATGTTGAAATTCTGGCGTTGATGGAACCTGAATGTGAAGCTTATCAGCAACAGCTAATTGAATTACTTGATAAACATATTCAATATACCAATAGCCCTCTGGCAGAAAAGATTCGTCAAAATTTAAATCACTATCTGGATTATTTTATGTTGGTGATCCCTAAAGCTAGCGGTCAGGTTGAGTCGACAGAAGTGGTCGATGTTAAAGTACCACTGAGGATTGTTAAATGACTCGACAAAAAATGAAAAATCAAGATAAAGATCCTTTAGAATTTCTTAAGAGTCCCAGAAGTGAAAACTCAAAACGAAAGATTGAGCAAAGACGTATAGACTTTGATGAAATCTATATTGATAAAGAAGATAGTGAATTAAAGCAACAGTCTTCCCGTTGTTTGGATTGTGGTA
>CBDUHU010000415.1:0-4197 GCA_965366725.1 uncultured Kangiellaceae bacterium | reverse complement strand
TATGAGTTGCTGGGGAGTATTTCTACTCATTCACACGAAGATAGAACCGCTGGTATAAAGTGGCTAAATGATAATTCAATTGCTACATACGCCACGTCATTAACCAACTCAATACTAGAGAAGGAAGGTAAAGAGAAAGCAATGTATTCGTTTGAGAGCAAGGAATTTAAGTTAGCCAACGGATTGCTGACTGTCTTTTATCCAGGAGGCGGTCATACAATTGATAATGTAGTTGTTTGGCTAGCTAAATCAAAATTATTGTTTGGGGGCTGCCTGGTGCGCAGTCTTGAGTCCAAAGGGTTGGGTTATACTGGAGAAGCTTATATTGAACAATGGCCTTCCTCGGTAGAAAAGATAATTTCTAAGTACCCTGAAGTCCAAATTGTTATTCCTGGCCATGGAAAAACAGGTGGCATTGAGTTGTTAAAATATACCAAAAACGTAGCTGATGAAGCCGCGACTAAATCACTTCAAATCAGATGATTGTTGATTAAGGGATATCCAGGTATTAGTCAATTAATGATATGATAAATGGGTGTTCAATAAATATTTCAGTTAATCGCTATTGGTTCTTCACCGGAATTAACCTATTATCTGGAAAAACTAAACCAGAAATTTATTCGAGGCTTTAATCTTAATAAACAACTATTTACCTAAACCTTCAATCAACGTTAATAAATACAATTCAAGTTTAATCAAAAATAATCATCGTATTATCTAGTTTATGATTTACAAAAAATTGGAACTAAAATGATTTTAAATCATTCCCACTTTCAGATTAAATATACCTTTAAACAACATTATGAAACTCAGTTTTATTTTTTTTCATAATTTTATTGGCTGTCCTCTTTTTCCGCTAGTTACCCAATTAAAAATTAACACTTATCAAGGAATAGTAAGACACAAAACAACTGTTAATCACCGATAATCAAAATGAATAACCACTGTTATTGATTACTGTAATTATCCGTTGCTTTATGTTAGATAGGTCAATATCTAAATCTACTCAAGGCGATTTAAATAGGGTAGTATAAATATGGGTGCCCTAGAAGAAAGGAGTTGATGGTGGAATTAGAAAGCATCGTAACACTGATATTGGGAGCCGGAGTCGGTTTCTTTTTTAATATGCGCCTGCATAAGTTTAAATCTCATATTGACTCAGGGAATAGATACAAAGAATATCGGCACAAACTCAAAATTGAATACCTGGAAAACAAACTAAGGATATTTCTAAGTCCGATAATCTACGCGATTGAATTTGATAACGAAACATGGGAGAAAGTGAGTGCGTTGTCTGATAGCGACAGTGTTTACCCAGATAGCATTTCTGAATACATGGAAAAGGAATATATCTTAAAAAATCACGCTCGAGCAGTTGAACTGGTGAGGGAGAATATGCACTTTTTAGATATTAATTGTGAGTTACATAAGGAATTGGTGAAATATATTAGACATGTGGCTGTTTTTCAAAGTATCAGAGCATTAGGTGAAGTGTTAAATCCTATAGATGTTGGCGAGCCATTTCCGAATAACCTACATGAGCTAATGAAAATAGAGTACAAAAACACTCAAAAGGAGTATGAGCGATTAATAAATAGTCCTAAATAAATAGTCCTAATAGTTAGCTGGTCTGGATAAACTATCTCACTACGAATACTGTTTTCGCTTGTGAATAATGTCATGCACGAATAGATGAAATGGCTCTCAACTACCACATAGCCAATTTATCACTGCACAAATTTCAATCAAACCTACACCATCAGAGATTACCTGTGTATAATACGCGCCCTCAGTATCACGTATATAAAAAGTGATACGACCGAATTCTTATAACTTATTGATTTTTATATAAATACTATTGGAGTATAAAATGGCTATCGAACGTACTTTTTCAATTGTTAAGCCTGACGCAGTGGCAAAAAATGTAATTGGTCAGATCTACGCACGTTTTGAAAGTGCTGGACTTAAAATTGTTGCCAGCAAAATGGTTCACCTGTCTAAAGAAAAAGCAGAAGGTTTCTATGCTGAGCATAGCGAACGTCCTTTCTTTAATGACCTGGTTGCTTTTATGACTTCTGGCCCGGTAATGGTTCAGGTTTTAGAAGGCGAAAATGCAATTATGGCAAATCGCGAAATCATGGGAGCAACTAACCCGGCTGAAGCGGCTCGTGGTACTTTACGCGCTGATTTTGCTAACTCAATTGACGAAAATGCGGTTCACGGTTCAGATGCACCAGAATCAGCTGCTCGTGAAATTGAATACTTCTTCTCAAGCGATGAAGTTTGTGCTCGTACACGATAAGTACTAGCATCTATACTAGGGCGTAATATGGCTTTACGCCCAACACAGTCTTTTTTAATCAGACTGTTTTAAAAATCAGGCAATAATTAGTAATTCAAGACTATCGTAAAAAGGTATTGCAATGAGTGATAAATTAAATCTACTCGACCTGACACGCGATGAAATGGTTGATTTCTTCAGAGATATTGAAGAAAAACCCTTTCGTGCTCCTCAGGTCATTAAATGGATCCATCAATTTGGCATGGATGATTTTGAACAAATGACCAACATCTCGAAGTCACTTCGAGCCAAACTTCAGCAATTGACCGAAATAAAAGGTCCAGACATCATCACCGAGCAGATCTCGGATGATGGAACCATCAAATGGGCGTTACGAACCGGTGATGGTCAAGCCATTGAAACCGTATTTATTCCTGACGGAGAACGTGGAACCCTGTGTATCTCTTCACAAGTTGGTTGTTTGCTGGACTGCTCTTTTTGTTCGACTGCACAGCAGGGGTTTAACCGAAACTTATCCACTGCGGAAATTATCGGTCAGGTGTGGTTTGCCGCCAGACGTTTAGGCAGCCTGAAAACAACCGGACACCGAAAAGTCACCAATGTTGTATTGATGGGAATGGGAGAACCACTGCTTAATTTTGACAATGTGGTTAAAGCGCTCGACCTGATGTTGGATGATTTTGCCTATGGGCTTTCAAAACGAAGAGTTACCCTGAGTACATCCGGAGTTGTACCTGGACTGGAAAAACTGATTGGCCGTTCCGATGTTGCATTAGCCTTATCACTGCACGCGCCAAATAACCAGTTGCGTAATGAACTAGTTCCGCTAAACCGAAAATACCCGATTGAAGTGTTATTACCGATGGTAAAGCGCTATATCGAGGATTCAAAAGCCAATAAAAAGGTAACAATTGAGTATGTAATGCTCAAAGGTGTGAACGATACACCAGCTCACGCAAGAGAATTAGCTAAGTGCTTGAAAGATCTGCCAAGCAAGGTAAACTTAATCCCGTTTAATCCATTCCCTCAAACTCGATATCAGACTTCTAGTCAGCGAGATATTGATTTATTTGGTGAAATACTGATCAAAAAGGGGTTTGTGGTGGTCACCAGACGAACTCGTGGTGACGACATTGACGCTGCTTGTGGTCAACTGGTTGGCCAGGTTGCCGATAGAACTAAACGCCAGCAAAGACGTCAAAAGAAAATAGAAGTGGTGCAGGTGAGTTAGTCCACCGAGTTGATCGGGAGAGCTGTTAGGCTTTCCCGTAATGATGGCTACAATGTTAATTCTGACTGTATCCAATACACAGCTGGGTTAACGGAATGGATTGTATTTTGAACAAACAATGCCAAAGTATTGGCTGGGAGTCGATAGTGATAAGAACAACAATATTCCTGATTCTACTTTTTTTAATATCAGCCTGCGAAACTACGCGAGAATCCCGAACCAATAATATCGGTGCTACCACTACCAATGTGAAAGAGCATTCTTTTGATAAGAAGAAATCTGCGGTTAATCGTGTGAATAGCGGATTAACCTATCTTAACCATAATAATTTTGAAAGAGCCAAGTTTCACCTGGACAGGGCGCACCAATACGATCCCTCATCTGGCGATGTTCATTATGCTCTGGGGATTTATTTTCAACGGGTAAAAGAGTTTAAAAAAGCTGAGAAACACTTTGACAAAGCCCTTAGAATAGACTCAAAAAATCCCCTTTATTTTAACGCCTATGGTGCTTTTTTATGTGATAAGGGAGAATATAAAGAAGCTGATAAGATGTTTCATAAAGCCATCAATATCCCAACTTATACTGATGTTGCTTTCGCTTTTTATAATGTTGGGTTTTGTGCATTAAGACAGAATGATATGGTTAAGGCCGAGGAATATTT